>NZ_JAUBUJ010000222.1:0-3087 GCF_036705405.1 Microcoleus sp. B13-B6 | reverse complement strand
AGCTTGCAAATAGGTTCTATAAACCCGCCCGACCCCACGAAAAATCCTCTTATTGATATTGCTGCAAGATGTCAGGTACTCTCAACTTTTAAGAGCGATCGCACCTGAAAGTCAAAATCTGCCAATTTTTAGGAAATTAGTATTTTCTGTATATTTACGGTTCAATCTGTCTGAGCCAGCCTCAATGTCACCAGACTAAGAACAGCAGCATGAGGGGTGAGACCCCTTATGCTGATAAATCCGTAAGTAATTTAGCATATAACTAACCTTAGACCTGATATCATTTTTCCCAGAAAGAGAGCATATTCGCTAATACAAAGGCTGTTACCCCTTATTCATGTTAGAATTTGCAGCGCTCGGCCGCATCAGGACATCCAAGGGCGATCGCAGTAAATCCTGTCTAATGATTGACAAACATCACAATTGACAAATATAGGTTACTATTATGTCTCATAAATAAAGAACTTTCAAAGCTTTATCTTTGAAAGTTTATCGTCATCTAGGAAAATGGGCAGCTTAGATTTAGCACCCAAATTAACCAAAAATCAAAACCATCCCAAATCTGTCAACTTGGTCATCTACACAAACACGGAAATCTACCAATATGGAAACTAAAATCTTGAGACAAGCTAGCCATAAAGCAGAGACGGCTAGCCGAAAAAATCTAGCAATTGTGGATTCAAAAGTAGAAAACTACCAAGAGTTGCTCAGGGGAGTGAAATGCGGTACAGAAGTAGTCTTGCTCGATAGAACCCGGGATGGAATCGAGCAAATCACCGAAATTCTGGGTCAGCGCAGCAACATCACCAGCCTGCACATAGTTTCTCACGGCCGAGAAGCAGCAGTAGAAATCGGCCGGGCGGAACTTAATATTAATAATCTAGAAACCTACAGCAACCAATTGCAGCAGTGGGGAAAAGCCCTTAGCGAATCCGGCAGCATTTTACTTTACGGCTGTAACATAGCCGCAGGCGAATCCGGCATTAAATTCATACAAAAACTCAGTGAAATAACAGGAGCAAATATTGCTGCTTCCAATAACCTAACAGGGAGTGCAGCATTAGGTGGCGACTGGGAATTAGAAATTACTACAGGACAAATAAATACCGAAATAGCCTTTGAAAAAGAAGTCATAGAAGGCTACACATCAGTCCTCGCTACCTTAGCGGCTGAAGAATTTAAAAATACAACAGCGATCGGGCCTTGGATTTATAATAAGGAAGGTTCACCTCCTGGCTTAACCGCAGGTAGTACACCAAACCCCAGCGGAGTTATTCCTGCTTTAGGGACTGGCGATCCAGAGGATCAAGGTACTTTGAGATTAACATCAAACGCCTTTGACCAATCAGCTTTTGTAATCTACAATAACCC
Organism: Microcoleus sp. B13-B6; assembly: GCF_036705405.1. Lineage (NCBI taxonomy): Bacteria > Bacillati > Cyanobacteriota > Cyanophyceae > Oscillatoriales > Microcoleaceae > Microcoleus > Microcoleus sp. B13-B6. Next base: position 1,716 of record NZ_JAUBUJ010000222.1, on the reverse strand, counting down.
CATCTCAGCCACTGAGGGTCTGAGAATTACCTTTGATTTCTTTGCCTATAACAGAGGTACTGACCGGTATAAACCTGCGAATGTTGACCTCCTTGGTGCCGATGGCATTAGTTTTTTCCTGATTGACGGAACAGCTACGCCAACAGCAGCGGGAGGCTTTGGCGGCTCTCTCGGCTATGCTCAGAATAATAGGAATGGAATTGTACCGGGTATTAAAGGAGGTTATTTAGGTGTCGGATTAGACGAGTTTGGCTTTTTTTCTGCCAGTCAATCAGGATCGGGAGGGCGTGTGGGCGGCCCGGAGCAGCGACCGGATGCAGTAGGAATTAGAGGCAGCGAAAGCAGATCTTATAATTTTTTAACTAGCACTGTCGTTCCCGGTGGCATAGATAATATAGCTGCAACCAGTCGCACGTATGCTAATACCAAAAGAAGCGTCCAAATTACCTTATTTCCAGCGAATTCACCAACATTTCCTAACCGTCTGACAGTTGCCTTAGACTTGGACGGTAGTGGCACATTTGATGCGGGCGAAACACTGCTCGACATACCAAATTTGGAACCCATAAATGGAAAAGTGCCACCTACTTTTAAATTTGGCTTTGCTGGTTCGACAGGGGAAAATACAAACATTCACGAAGTTAACAATGTCATCGTTCAAAGTATAGATGAGCCTGCACTCAAAGCCGACGTTTCCATTGTTAAAAAAGGCCCGCTCTATGCCACACCCAACAGCACCATTACCTATACGATTACCTCCACAAATAACGACGGGCCAGACAGCGCCGAAAGCGTCCTGATTCAAGATCCCCTGCCCGCAGGCTTAAGTTTCGTCAGCGCCTCCGACGGCGGTACTTTAGACAGCAAAACGCGAACTGTCATATGGCCGGCGATTCCGACTCTGGCTAAGGGTGCTAGCGAAACCCGCACCATCACCGCAAGAGTTCCGGCAACAGTCGGCGCTTCCTTAACTAACAGTGCCTATAGCACCTCCAGCACTTACGACCCAGATCTAGGTAACAACAATAGTTCCCAACCCATCTCTCAAGTCTCAACTACAATTGTTGCTGCTCTTGCCGACGTTGTTACCACCAAAATCGGGACTACAGCAGCAGCACCGGGTGAAACAGTTACTTACACAATTTCGACAGTCAACAACGGCCCAAGCACAGCCGCAAACGTCACCGTTACCGACAGCATTGTTCCCGGTTTAAATATAGTTAGTCTATCCAACGAGGGTGTTTACAATGCAGATACTGGGATTGTCACCTTCCCAGCGATTCCCAGCTTGCCTTCCGGTGCTCCTCCTGCCATTAACACAGTCCGCTTCATCGCACCTGCATCTGCATCCGGCAGCGTCAGCAACACCGCCAGAAATACCTCAGCTACCCCTGATCCTTTTCCTGAGAACAACAACGGTACTGATCCGCTTGCTACAGTCACCACAACTCTGACACCTAGTGCCGACGTTGTTACCACCAAAACCGGGGATACGGCAGCAGCACCGGGTGAAATAGTTACTTACACAATTTCCACAGTCAACAACGGCCCCAGCACAGCCGAAAACGTCACCATTACCGACACCATCGTTCGCGGTTTAACAGGAGTCAACGGCGGTGTCTACGATGAAAATACAGGTATTGTCAGCTTCGCGCCCGTTCCCAGCTTAGCCAGCGGTGTCACCGTCACCAACACAGTCAGCTTCATCGCACCTGC
>NZ_JAUBUJ010000015.1:109702-111389 GCF_036705405.1 Microcoleus sp. B13-B6 | reverse complement strand
ATTGATAATTAAATAACTTATATTTTTGATGTTTCTTGTGGGATGGGCGTCCCGCCCGTCCATAATGGGGGGGCGGGACGCCCATCCCACTTTCAAGAGTGTAAATTATTTAATTCGCGATCCTAAGAATACATGAGCAACTATATTTTGGGAATAGGGAAGCTGACGCCTCAACCTTTGAACAGTGTCAGCAAGCTTATCAACAAATTAAGGATTAAGTAAGTAAACGCAAAAAAACAATAATATCCAATCGATAATTTTAGGGTCGGGTTTTACAAACAATAATTACCACAAACCAACAATCTCAAAAACCCCCACCCAATAGCCAATTGCAATCTACTTTTTTCAATATACAAGAGTTCAAGGTCGTACTCGAATAATGCGCGTAGCATCTAAGAGTACGACCTTGAAAGGGTGCTATCAGACCGAAGTAGCAAATGGGTTGAAAGCCAGGAAACTAGCACCACCAATGGGATTCTGGTCGAGGCAGCCCACAATCAGCCATGTAGGTGAATCCCATTAGTTGTCGGTGCCAGCGACTGTCACACAGCGAAGATTTTACCCGCGCACCTCACTTTCTTGAAAAAAGCTGTAGTGAGGAATCAGACTGATAAAAAGCATTTAACTACTTGCGGGACATATTAGTAGAGCAAGGATTCCTCGCCCTACTAACAGCCTTAGATGAGAGTGATACTTGTTGCCGCTGTACTGCCGAAACTGTAGCCCGCAGTGGGGTTAGCAAGACCTAAGCGCACAGTCCCATTATTGGTACTAAATGCGTTGTCTTGAAGAGTAAAGGTTTGGCTGAGTTGGCCGTCGGCGAAGGACAACGTGCCGCCAGTGGGGCCGCCCGGGTCAAGCAGGTAGTCGGAACCATATACAGGTGCAGGACCGGCGCCTGGAGTACCCGCCAGAATAATATAATCAATCGATGCTGCACCTAAGCCGCTTGAGCGGGTAACTGTAACCGTTGTGTCGCCCCCCTGAGTGGCGATCGTGCCGTAATCAGACGCACTATACTGGAAGACATTGCCAGATGCACCGCCGCTACTGTCAAGAATGTCTAGTCTTGCTGTTGACGGAGTGCCGACGGGGCCGTTGTTGAGAAATAGGTTAACAGTCTCAGTCATTTCAGGCACAGTATCAGGATTGACAAAGATGCTGAACGTCGTGGAAGTTACCCCAGGGCCAAAGTTGAGTACACCAGCACGAGAGGAATAATCAACCGCAGTTCCAGTTGATAGGGCGGTGCCGTCAAGAGTACTGTAGCTAATCGTTGCAGTCCCCGTATTAGGGCCGATGCGATTGACTGTCACCGTAGCAAAGCCAGATGATTCCTGAGTGCTGAAAGTAGGCGCACTAAAAACAAACTGGGTTGCTGTTGATGTTGCTGGAGTCGGAGTTGTCCCCGGAGTTGGCGGCACATCATTAATCGTCAAAATTGACGGACTACTGGCGACATTGCCACCGAAGAGCACCAAATTCACCGTTTCGGGCGATTCCAAAATCGAATCAGTCAAAGCCGTCACAGTGAAACTAGCGGTAGTTACCCCCGCATCAAAATTCAACACCCCCGCCGCCGTTCCAGTGTAATCCGGGGCACTGCCTGTTGAACTTGCCGAACCGTCAAGAGTAGCGTAGTTAATCGATGCAGCCGCCGTGCCACCGGTGCGAGTAACGTTAATCG
>NZ_JAUBUJ010000015.1:77399-109602 GCF_036705405.1 Microcoleus sp. B13-B6 | reverse complement strand
GTAGCGTAGTTAATCGATGCAGCCGCCGTGCCACCGGTGCGAGTAACGTTAATCGTAACCGGGCCGCCTTCAGCCACCGTGTAATTTGGTTGGGCGAATTGGAAGATACTTGGAGATGTCGGCGTCGGCGTCGGCGTCGGCGTCGGCGTCGGCGTCGGCGTCACATCAAGGCCTTGATATTGAATACTCCGCACTAGGTAGTCGGAACTATCGCTTTTGGGGGATGTGCCGAGGTAGGCAGCGGTGGGGCTATCGTAGGCTTTGGCGGAGAACCGTAATTCGTCAAAAGCAACGCTAGTGGAATTTGCTTGTATCTGGAATGTGAAATTGCCATCGGTACGATCGCCAATGAAAGTCACTCCATCTGAAGACACAGAGAGAGGTTTTGGAGTGGCAGGAGCGTTGACGCGAGCGATCGTAAAATTGCTTGCCGATACCTCCGCCCCATTATTAAAGAGTTTCAGCAAACCAACTTCATTGCCTTGATCGCCCAGATCTGTTTTGACACCCAATGCACTGAGGCCGATCGTGGCGCTAGTGATGTCTTTGTTATCTGCCCATTTCACCCTCAGCGTCTGAGATTGATTGGTGTTGGGGTCATGGTTGATTTCCGCCCGAATTTTAGTGGGGTCGGTAAACCAACCACTATAAGAGCCTAGGACACCAATACCAGGCTCAGCGCCGTAGCTCAACCCGCTTTTAGGGTTTTCGTTCGTTGCTAACGTGAGGTTGCTGATGGGAATAGGGTTAGTGTAGTTCGTTTCAAAGCCATCAAAAGCTATCCCAGACAGTTGGATGCCTTGATTCTTGGCGGCAGTAGGCCATTGTGTAATTAGGTCAGTGACACTGCTGTAATTAGTGTTTTGACCCAAAGAACCAGTGATTGAAGTAGCCATAGCTTCTCCTTTGATGATGAGTAATTAAGGATTAGAAGTGAGTGAAAACCAGAGGTTGGGCTTTCTTGTAGCGATCGGTCACTGCAAGAAAAATTCCCTCATAGATGCAGGTAAATCAAGTAAAAATGCTTGCCCAATAAGCCTCTGAAGGTATTATTGCCCCCGATTAAATGTTGAGTGTAAATAATTACACCTACTTAGACACATTTACATAGATATGTCTAACTTTCATCCTCAATAAGTTTTATCCGGACAAATTGCGATCTTTTTTTCAGCCCTATAAAAAGCGGGTTTTCCACATCTGTAGAGGAGAGCTTAAATCCCACATTCCGGGCCCCCCAAAAGGCCGCGTTCACTGCTTCAGCGGACAGAAGTGAATCCGCAGAGACAATTATGAGTAAAAATACTTATGATTTTATATCTCTAAGCATCACCCAGTTGGGAATTTCTGAAAATTGGGGTTCGGGCGTAAGTTAAATCTGATTTCAGTGAACTAACCTGACGGTCAACGGATTACCGTTAGACCGCAGGCTTCTTTTTCCTTTTTTTTCTCATGCTTTTTTGAGTGACGGAGTTCCCCCGCCACTTTTGTAACTCAGACCAATCTTTCTAATAAGTTTGGCTGAGTTTTCATCCCGATCCAAAGATTCCCCACATTGGCAGGAATGCCACCGTTCCGATAATTCTTTCGGGACTTTATTGAGGCAATTCCAGCAATGCCCAGATGTGCCCTTTGGGTCAACAAACAAAACGCTTTTACCTAATTTCCAAGCGACATATTTCAGGACGTTGGCGAATTGCCCGTGAGCAGCATCAAGCATGGATTTATTCAAACCGCTTTTAGCTGATTGACCGTTCGGCAAATAAACCAAATTACCATTTTCAATGTCAGTATACGGCTTAGCACGTCTAGTTAGATTTTTGACACTCAAATCCTCAACAACTAAAACATTACATTTACCGAATAGCTCATGTGCCGTTTTGAATTGAAAATCTAGTCGGGATCTAGCTACGAATTGATGGAGTCTGGAAACCTTATCCTTGATAATTTTCCAAGGCTTAGAACCCTTAACTTTTTTAGCTAATTTCACTTGAAGCCTTGCTAGTTTTTCAGCCGACTTCCTCAAAAATCTAGGATTCTCAACTTTTTCACCATTAGAAAGGTAAGCGTAATTAGTAATTCCTAAATCGATACCCAAAGTGTTTTCGACCGTCGGCTGAATTTCTGCAACCGTTACGGGAACCGTCTTATCTTCTAGCGTTAAGGAAATATACCACCCATCCGCTTCTGGGATAACTGTACCCGTCTTGACCTTGAAACCCGTTGGTATTGGACGATGGAACACCATCGGCACTTGACCTATTTTTGCCAGGTCAATACAAATCCTATTTTGCTCGTCCTTAACAATATTTAAATTGTCTAATTGAGGATAAGTAAATGATTTGTAATAGTGAAGCCCCTTAAATCTTGGCTTGCCTCTACGATTGCCATTCTTATCGGGTGTAGTAAAGTTTGAAAAGGAAGTTTCAACTCTGTTGACCACATCTTGCAAAACCTAAGAATCCAACACTTTGTAATCAGGAAACAGTTTTTTTGTGTTTTTCAAGTCAGCAAGTTGAATTGTCTGCCACTGTACATATCCGCCTTCAATGTTTGAGAAAACATCACCTTTTTTAGTCAAAGGATTGCCTGATTCATCCTTTTTCCTGCCATCCCTAGTTTGGACTCTCGTCAAAGGAATATTTCGATAAATCTCCTCAACGGGGACTATCGAAACAATCAAGGGACAAGCGTTTATGGGTGTTCTCGTGGTTTCCCACCACCTGAATCTTTCGCCTAATCGGTAGTTGTACTGCCGCCGACAAAGTTCTAGGTGAGCCACAATCGTTGTTGATTGAGCTTTCGTGGGTTTGAGGCGGTATTTGTAAGTGAGTTGCATTTCTAAACTTCCTGTTTTCGACCTTTGAATAGTATAGTTTATGTACGTCCAAAATGCCACCCCAAAAAATATTATTTCAACACTTGGAAAAAGCATCTAAAATCAAGATGTTCCCGAAGATTGATTCGTGATAGGCGAGCTTAATTGTTGGTTTCCGTTCCTCCACCCAACGCTTCTGGACATCACGCTCGGTAATTTAGTCGGGGTACTTCGCGAGCGCTCAGATTAATCCCCTCTAAATATACCGAGGGACTTCCCGGCTGGGAGTTAAAAATGCGTTAGCGAAGCTGGCCGTAGGCGGCGTTGCTGATTTACGGTATGAAACGCTAAATATGCCCGTCCTAGAAACCACTATCCACAAAGCTTTTGGATTTTAAAGTTATTTTTTTCATACCCTCATTAAGCAACGCCAAGATGTCAAATGGGTTCTATACTACTGCCAGAGTGACAAAACAGGGTTAATCTGACTAAAGCAGGAATTATGCACTTACCCTCCTCTGATTTGTCAGAGGCAACTCTACAATAAACTCACTTCCTTCGCCAACCTGACTGACGCAACGGATCTTGCCACCGTGAGCTTGGACAATTACCTGATAGCACACTGAAAGTCCCAAACCAGTGCCTTTCCCCACAGGTTTAGTAGTAAAAAATGGGTCAAAAATCTTGTCTTGAATTTCCGCAGGAATTCCACTTCCCGTGTCGCGGACAGAGATTGTTACCCAGTCCGGCTCGCTTTGCCAACTGCGGATAGTTAATTCCCCCGGTTTGCTCGTTGACTGCAGCGCATCTAAAGCATTGTCAATCAAATTATAAAATACTTGGTTAATTTGACTGGCATGACATTGGACGGGCGGCAAACGGCCGTATTGCTTGTCTATTTTGATATTGGTTTTTAGCTTATTTTGCAGCATCAAGAAACTGCTTTCTAAACCTTCATTCAAATCTACTGGTTTTAATTCAGCGTGGTCTAAACGAGAAAAATTTCGCAGCGTCATCACGATCGAGCGAATCCTCCCGCTTCCTTCCCGCATAGAATTGAGCAGTTTACCAAAGTCTTCTCGAATGTAATCGAGTTCTAGTTCTTCATTGATTCTGACAATTGCTGCCGCTGCTTCCGGGCAGGCATTTCCTGCCACTTCTAGAGCTTCGTTCAAGGCTTTAAAATATTCTTGAGCGTGAAACAAGTTAGCGTGGATGAAATTGTTGGCGTTGTTAATTTCATGAGCAATTCCCGCTACCATTTGCCCCAAACCTGACATTTTTTCGCTTTGAATCAATTGCTGCTGCGCCGATCGCAATTCTTCTAACGCAGCCTGCAACTGCTGGGTTTGAGCTTGAGATTTTACCGCAGCGTCTTGGACTTGGCTGTAAAGTTCTGCTTGCTGAATGGCGATCGCCATTTGGTTGGCTATTTGGGATAGCAACTCCATTTCTTGCCGCTGCCAATTGCGGGTATCCCCGCACTCGTGAGCAATCAGCAAACCCCACAGCCTACCGGGATATTTAGGATTATAGCTTCCGGCTGTGTCGGAGGTATTTTCTTCAGTTCTGGATGTAACAATCGGCACAATCAGATTAGCTTTTACCTGCAAACTATCTAAGAAATCGACATGACAAGGCTCTAAACCAGCATTAAAAATATCATTAATTGCTTTGACTCGCCCTTGCTGGTAAAGATCGGCGTAATCTCCCCGGAAACACTTATCAGCCCCCATATCTCCTAAAATTGAAGGCCAAGGAACAGTCATGTTTTCAACAACAACTTTTCCTTGCCAGTTGTCTTGAAACTGATAGATAATTACTCGATCGCACTGCAAGAGTTGGCGGACTTCCCTCACCGCTGTTTCCAGGATAGTTCCCAGATCCAGGGTACTGCGAATTTGGTTGCCGATCAGCCGTAGCAGCGATTCTCGTTCGGCTTGGCGCCTGGTTTTACTGTAGAGTTTGGCTTGATTGATCGCGATCGCCAATTGCGATCCTACCCCTTCTAAAAGCTGCCTTTCCCAATCAGTCCATTCCCGTTCGCGATCGCACTGATGCAAACCAATTATGCCATTCACTTCACCTTGATAGCGAGTAGCTACTGCCAGCATTGACTTAATTTCCAAAGCTTCGGCAATTTTTCGGGTTTGTGGATTTAATCCCGGAAAATCGAGAAACTTCGTCACTGCTAAGGACTCTTGCTGAGACACGACGGCTGCCAAATGCGGGTTGTCACTCATCGGTACTTTCATTCCCAGTTGGATTGGATAGTCCCCCGCGTTGTACTCTCCGCGCGTGACTAAAGTTTTTTCTGTATTTGATTCTTTGACTAAAATGCTGACGCGGCTGCACTGTAACGCTTGCCCCAGCAATCTGCAGGCCGATGTCAAAATTTCTTCTATGTCAAGTGTACTGCGAATTTCGTTATTAATTTGGTTCAGCAAGTTTGATAACTGAACTTGCTGCTGCATCTGCACGATTAGGGCTTTTTGTTGGTCTACTTCCGGCAGCGAAAGACTTTCTTCCTGCCTCCAATTTTCAGATTCAGGCAACCGCGAAGTTACTCTCTGCCAGGGGTTTTCGTGTTCTTGTATTTTTAAAGACATATTTACTCAGCCGTTGTACAGTATTTTGATTGAGTCGGGTTTTTTAAACCTGTGCTTACCCCGCCAAAAGCCCCATCGCAGCTACCAGGACTTTGGAATATCTTAAGACATTATAAAGGATGCAGCCTGAGCAAAGCAATTATTTGCTTTACAAATATTTATATTTAGCAAGTATGCCCTCTGCAGCCGACAATACTAATTGGTGCGTGGCATGGAACTTGGTCAGATGTCAAATAGAGTTAACCGCCCGTTAAATCGACTAAAATCAATCTAAAATCTATCTTTAGTTCAATGTTTGCGCCGGCTAGCACAACATGGAAAATTCAATTCCCGACAATTTTCGTTCGCCAGCAAGCAGCGACAACATTACTTCTGGATGGACAGGAAAAGCCCAGATTAAAATAGCTTTGGCGATCGGCAATTCCCGGCTGCACTGGGGATTATTTGTGGGCAAAACCCTGGAGAAAACATGGGATACAGACCATCTCAATGCTGATACTGTTTCCCGGCTCTCGGAGCAGGAAAAAGCAGAATATTTAGTGCAAATAGTAATGAGGTCGATCGAGGAAATATCTGCTCAAAATCTCCTTTGTCTTCCTGCTACTCCCGCATTTTCTAGTCCTCACACACTTTCTTTAGTTCCCCTGCCTCTAGTTTTAGCCTCCGTTGTTCCCCAGCAAACAGCAATTTGGCAGAGTTATCCAGATGTCGGGATTATTACTTTAGACCAGTTACCGATCGGGGGACTCTATCCTACCCTGGGAATTGACAGAGCTTTGGCTGTACTGGGTGCTGGCAACCAATTTGGTTGGCCAGTTTTACTTATAGATACTGGTACAGCTTTAACATTTACTGGCGCTGATGTCAATAGGTATTTAGTTGGGGGCGCAATTTTACCAGGTTTGGGTTTGCAGTTATCATCGTTAGGTAAAAAAACTGCTGCATTACCTTTAATCAGCCTACCACAAAATCTGCCGCACCGCTGGGCGAAAGACACTGCTGGGGCAATTCAAAGCGGAGTTGTGTATGCGGCGGTGGCAGGAGTTAGGGATTTTATTGAAGATTGGCGGTGTTTGTTTCCTGATAGCAAAATTGCACTCACGGGGGGCGATCGCACTATGCTTTTAAAATACCTCACAGCAGCCTTTCCTGATACAGCCTCCGGCTTAATTGACGCACCAGAGGCTATTTTTTGGGGAATTAGCCTGTTAACTGTTGACTGTTGACTCTTGACTGTTGACTGTTGACTGTTGACTGTTGACTGTTACCAATGCCCAATTCCCAATGCCCAATGCCCAATTCCCTGTTTGCCCAATGCCCTGTTTGCCCAATGCCCTGTTTGCCCAATGCCCAATGCCCAATTCACTTTGCAAACTGGCGAATATATTTAGCAACAACATCCGGGACTTCCTGCGGCAAATTGCTTTCCCCCGGACTGACCAATTGCAGTTCGGCATTAGGAGCCAGAGCAGCATAGGATTGACACAAAGACGAAGCTGCGGGAGTATCTTCAGAACCGTGCAACAGCAAAACAGGCGCTTTCAGCAAAGGCAAATTCTCCTCAACTAATTCCGCTGTAATTTCAGCCCGCCGCCGCCCGAACAGCAACTGCACGGCAACTGGGGACTGCATCAACTGCTGTCTGAACTTTAGCAATCCGTCAATCTTGTTTTGGCTACCCAGCAACTTAGCAATTGGATAGATCGATCGTAGCAACCACAAAGCCAGCGGAGGTTGACCGATCAGCCAGCTAGCCGTCTGCCACCGCCCCCGCCGCTTGCCAACCTTGACGCCTTCTGGGGCCAACAACACCAAACCCTGAACTCGATCGGGATATTTGATAGCGTAGCTGGTGGCCACCCAGCCGCCCAGAGAGTGAGCGATTAAATAAACCTGTCGCAACTTCAAAGTATCGAGGTATTGGGCGAGACATTCTACTTCCAAGTCGATCGAATAATGAAGATTCGGGCGTTCCGAGTCGCCAAACCCCAGCAAATCCGGTGCGAAGCAGTGGTAGTAGGGGCTCAAATGTTCGATCGTCCTCAGCCACTGACTGCTGTCGTGCCAAGAACCGTGCAAAAATACTAAATTCGGGCCTTGACCGACTTCGTGCCAAAAGATTTGCCCTACAGAGAGTTTGACCCGAGAATTGCGTAGCGGTGAGTACATCCGGTTAAATATTTAGCAATAAAAAGATGATTAATTTAATGTTCAGAGTTTGTGAATAAAAGTAGGAAAACATTGAAAATTAATTCCACATTTATAACAGACAACTTTTGACGGCGAGGTAATTTCCGACTTTTCTCAAATTTGGATACCCCGCCGATTTACGCCAAAGTTGTCAGGCCTTGAAAATAGTCCTGTAAGTGTTGGTCGTTATCGTGGCTGAGCGCGCCCTCCGGCAGCGATCCGGGCAAAAAAGCCTCAACCTCGCTGACTTCAATGGTATCCTGAACTTGCATCTTTCCCTCTACCTCTGCTGCCACCACGATACAAATCGAGTGCAGGCGAGGGTCTCTATCGGCAGCCGAATAAACACCCACCAAGCGACGGATTTTGACTAAATCGAGTCCTGTTTCCTCCGCTAATTCCCGCCGCACTGTCGTCGGAATATCCTCTCCCCAATCCACCATACCTCCCGGCAGTCCCCAGCGACCGTTGTCGCGGCGGCGAATTAACACAATTCGCCCGTCAGGCAATACGGGAATCACCGCAGCACCAGTGACGGGATGTCGAAAAATCAGTCCCAGCACAGTTTGTACAATTTGCCACAATCGACGCATAAACTCAAAAGCTTGTTTAGGAGAAAGTAAATTAAGACCTCCTAGCTCGCAGCTCCGGAGTCTTAATTTTTAATTTTTCATTCAGGCCAGAGGTCTGGCAAATCTGCTAATATCTCCGCTGCGTGAGATTCTGGTTTGACTTTGCGGTAAACCTTTTCAATCCTACCATCAGGGTCGATCGCGAAGGTCGATCGAGTAATTCCCATAAATTCTTTTCCCATAAACTTTTTGAGTCCGTAACAGCCGTAGGCGGTAGCAACTTCGGCGTTTAAGTCGCACAGCAACGGAAAAGGCAGTTGATATTTAGCTGCAAACTTGGCGTGGGCCCCTGCCCCGTCTGTACTGACGCCGAGGACTGCTATATTGCGCGACTCGTAGTCTAAGTAAATATCGCGAAAGCCGCAAGCTTCTTTAGTACAGCCAGGGGTATTGTCCCTAGGGTAAAAGTAAAGTACAACTCGTCGCCCTCGAAAATCTGCAAGGCTGACGAAATTGCCTTGCGCGTCGGGCAGGCTGAAGAGAGGAGCTATGTCACCGGGATAAATAGTCATCAAAAAAAATGGGCGGAGCGAAGCGGAGGGTTCAAACCCCGTCCTTTTAGGAAGGCTTTACCTGAATTTTTGTTAAGATATACCATTTCACACAAGACGTGCTAGTATGTGAAACAGCGTACTTAAGGTCAGCATGACACTAAAAGCCTTCAGCTATCGATTCTACCCAACGCCGGAACAAGAAAGTTTGTTGCGACGTACTTTGGGTTGTGTTCGTTTGGTCTACAACCGTGCTTTAGCCACAAGAACGGAAGCTTTGTACGCACAACAGAAACGGGTAGGCTATGCTGAGACTTCTTCAATGTTAACCGAATGGAAGAAAACCGAAGAACTAGATTTTCTGAACAAAGTTAGCTGTGTGCCATTACAGCAATGCTTGAGACATTTACAAACGGCTTATACCAACTTTTTTGATGGGCGGGCAAAATATCCTAACTTCAAAAAGAAACGCAATGGTGGTAGTGCAGAATTTACCAAGTCAGCATTCAAGTTCAAAGATGGACAAGTCTACCTAGCAAAAAGCACAGAAGCGTTACCAATTCGCTGGAGCCGGACACTACCTGATGGTTGCCGACCATCAACAATTACAGTAAAGCTTGCACCATCAGGTAGGTGGTCAGTTTCTCTGCTGGTAGAGGTTGAAATTGAAGCATTACCCAGAACAGATAATCAAGTCGGTATCGACCTGGGAGTTACAAGCTTGCTCACTTTGAGCAACGGCGAAAAGATTGCCAATCCCAAAGGATTCAAGGCAAAGTATCGCAAACTCTTAAGAGCGCAGAAAGCTTTAAGTCGCAAGCAAAAAGGGTCAAACAACCGTCACAAAGCACGGCTTAAAGTAGCGAAAGTGCATCAAGAAATCACTGATGCAAGGAAAGATAATCTTCATAAGCTAACAACACGGTTGGTGCGTGAAAACCAAACCATCGCCGTAGAAAACTTAGCTGTGAAGAATATGGTAAAAAATCCCAAACTGGCCCTTGCAATAAGTGATGCAAGTTGGGCGGAATTAGTCAGACAACTTGATTACAAGTGCGATTGGTACGGTCGCACTTTAATTAAGATTGACCGATGGTTTCCGAGTTCAAAACGGTGTGGCAATTGCGGACATATCGTTGACAAGATGCCGTTGAATATCCGGGAATGGGATTGTCCTAATTGCGGGACGCGCCATGACCGAGATATTAATGCGGCAAAAAATATTTTGGCGGCAGGGCTTGCCGTGTCAGTCTGTGGAGCGACTGTAAGACCCCAACAGAGTAAATCTGTTAAGGCTGGTGCGAAACCCCGTAAGGGACAGAAGCAGAAACCTGAATCGTGAGGTTGAGGAATCCCCGTGCGTTTACGCCTGGGTGGATGTCAATTGTCGTATTTTGTCAAGAGTTTATAGAAATCTTCTGCAAGATTGACTACATTGCGTCCCATCGCACCCAGATTCCCAGCGACTTGAATCCCGGTGCTCTTTTTTCTGGGTCTTGTACCGGGTGTGCTATGATCGTCATCGGTCTAAAATTGAGTATAACTAGCCAACGTAATAACTTAACTGGATTAGTTGAGTGCGTAGTCACACCTAACGGTGTTGCGGTTTAGCTAGGCAGACAGGAATCCCCACACTATACCGATCGAAGGTTAGTGTGGGATAAAAGGCGCGTGAGACTCCTGATTCCACCCCTCCACAATCTCATAAGCATAGCTGTGAGCCGTGGACGGGTGGACAACGAGACGAACCAATTCCTTTTGATAATATCAGTGGGGCTGGACGTGTTCCTCACTTTAAAACGCCGTAGAGGGAAACGATTGGAGTACCTTGAAGGAAGTTCTCGATCTCCTTAACAGGACTCAGAAGCCTAAACCATATCGCTTGCGATTGTTGTGGCAGCGTCACGAAAGCTAAATTTGAACAAAACCTAGCTACAGAAAGAGAACCGATCGAGTACGGTAGGGCATACCGGAATTTACGCTTGGGGAGAAGACACCTATATTTTGGCTGGAGAAATCCTGTCGCAAGCAAGTGACTTCGCTGAACCAAGAATCTCAGTCACCAAGAGTGCACAGAGTGTCAAACTTAAGAATCCCCGTGCGTGAAAGCCCGGGGACTGTCAATGTTTATTAGTGAGGTCAGAATGGCTAAGCGCCGCAATCTCAAGAAAGAGAAGGCACAACGAAATCAAGCATACGCTCGCAAGTTTCGCAAGCGGAGAAATCAAGATATGTTCTCCAACAAGAGAAGGCGATTTGACGGCGGTAACGGCGGTGGCATGGGCGCCATGAGCGGTGGCGGCAGAGACAAAGACATGGCGGCTGCTGAAGATTAATTGAGTCAGGCTATCTGCCGAACTTAGAACCAGAGTGGAAAACACGATCGTTCTAAGGAGAGATAGCCAGCCGGAATTTGTCCAATAATTCAACGATGTTTAGGCGATTCGATCGCGCGCAGCGATAAGTGATTTTCTCACTTGTTCAAACCCGGTACCCCCGTAACTATTGCGAGCTGCCACCACTTGCTGAGGTGCGATCGCGCTGTAAATGTCTGTCTCAAAGGCTGGGTGCAAGTCTTTCCACTCCTCAAGTGTCAAATCTTTGAGGAGTTTGCCCCCCGAAAGGCAAGTTTTGACGACTTTGCCGACAAGGTTGTAAGCTTCCCGGAAGGGAACGCCTTTGGAGGCCAAGTAGTCGGCTACGTCTGTAGCGTTAGAAAAGTCTTCCGTAACAGCAGCAGCGAGGATCTCGCCATTAAACTCGATTCCTTCGCGCAACAAAATGGTCATTGCTTCCAAGCAACCCTGTACCGTTCTTACGGTATCAAACAAAGCCTCTTTATCTTCTTGTAAATCTTTGTTGTAGGCCAAAGGAAGTCCCTTCACTACTACCAACAAGGCTTGCAAGTTACCGAACACCCGCCCCGCTTTGCCCCGCACCAACTCCGGCACGTCGGGATTTTTTTTCTGGGGCATGATGCTAGAACCAGTAGCGCAGCTATCTTTGAGCGTAATAAATCCAAATTCGTGAGAAGACCACAAAATCATTTCTTCTGACAAGCGGCTCAGGTGTACCATAATCAAGCTGGCTGCAGCGAGAAATTCGATCGCAAAATCTCGATCGCTCACTCCATCTAAGCTATTAGCATAAACCTTGTCAAAATGCAAGAGTTCTGCAGTATAATGTCGGTCGATCGGGAAAGTCGTCCCCGCCAGCGCGCCACAACCCAAAGGCGAAACATTCACCCGCTTGCAGATATCGCCGAGACGTTCCCAATCGCGATCGGTCATTTCAAAATAAGCTAACAGGTAATGAGCCAAACTGATCGGCTGAGCGCGCTGCAAATGAGTGTAACCGGGAATTAAAGTTTCCACGTTACGATCGGCAAGATCGAGCAAAACCCCTTGAAATTCCCGTAATTGCTCGCGAATTTCGGCGATGCGATCGCGCAAATACAAGCGAGTATCAGTGCCGGCTTGATCGTTGCGCGATCGGGCAGTGTGCAACTTTTTCCCAGCATCCCCCACAATCTCCGTCAGCCGCTTCTCTACAGCGAAGTGAACGTCTTCTGCATCAACTCCCGGAACAAAAAGTCCTTGGCGGTATTCCCGGCGGATCTGTTCCAAACCATTGACTAACTGTTCGCCTTCGGCTGCGGAAATAATCCCCGTTTTGGCCAGCATTTTAGCGTGAGCGACAGAACCCGTCAAGTCATACTCAATCAATTCAATATCGAAGCCAATACTAGCATTAAATCGGGCGATCGCCGGGTGCAGCGCCGATTCAAATCTTTGACTCCAAGTTTTTTGTTGTGTTGTCATTGCTGAAGCTAAAACTAGATTATATCTCTGTTGCAGAAGTCTATATAAACCGATTTGTAGTAAAGACTTTAGTCTTTCCTCCGGTTTGTAGTCAGCCCTTTAGTCCTCCCAAATTTTGTAAGAAAAAACTCAAGTCCTGACTACAAAGTTTTTATACATCTTTTGACCAGAAAAAACTGAAGTCTTGACTACAAAATTGTGAAACTTTTGCTGCATCAGAAAGAAGTGAAGTTTGGGCGACAAACCTTTTAAATCAGTTACCGATAGCTTCTTCGACAAGAACTCTAACGAAAAATCCCTTTAAAGAACCAGCCAACAAAAATACCTATAAAAAAAGCTCCTATTTGACCAGTGTCAACAAAATTTTTCCAAGCTTTCTGGAAATTCGTAAAAATTTCGTAACTTTGAGCCAAAACCACCGTCGAACTCAAATGAGATTTCACAACTACCACGTGAGCCACATCGTTCCAATTAATCGAACTGGTTAATCCAGCAGTAATTTCCGGCATTAAATTAACTATCATGGTGATTTTCTCCTGCTAAAGGTGTTACCCTCAGTACAACCAGTGTCATGTCATCTTCGTTACGATTGCCGATGCCGATAAACTGGTGTACGCGATCGAACAAATAATCCAAAATTTCTTCAGACTGCTGATAATTTTGACAGGCCCACTGAAAAGCCGAGGTCAAGTTATCCTCATCAAACCGATCGCCCCTTTGATTAGCAGCATCGGTAAATCCGTCTGTGTAATAAATAATAGTATCTCCTGGCTGCAATTGCACGCTTGCTTCTTGGTAATGCGAATCAGCATCCAGCCCAATTAACATTCCCTCCAAAGTATCAAGCTGAAGAATCGAATTAGTTGCAGCTTGCCACAGCAAAGGCGGGTGGTGAGCAGCATTGCTGTAAGCCAAAACGCGAGTTTTCGGGTCATACTCCGAATAAAACAGAGTCACAAAACGGTGGGAATTTTCCAAATCCGCGTGCATAACCCGGTTTAAATGTTGCAAAATTCTCGACGGCGAGTGGCGGTTCAAAACCTCCGCCCGCAGCATACCCCGTGTCATCGTCATCAACAGGCCCGCTGGTACTCCTTTGCCCATCACATCGCCGATGACAATGCTCCAGCGGCCCTTGTCGATTTTGGACTTGAGATTTTTAATTAGGGATGGGGGGCTTTCCCCCTCATTCTCCTTGCCGATCGGGTCATAGTCAGCGGGAATAAAATCATAATAATCTCCGCCGACTCTGCTAGCAGTTTGGCAGCGGGCGGCCACGTCAAGGCCGGGAATTTTCGGACAACTCCGGGGTTGCAGCCGCAATTGAATTTCCGCCCCGATTTCTAACTCTCTGTCTAAGCGGTCTTTTTCCGCCAACTTAACAGTAAGTTCGTCTTTGCAAATAGCCACGGCGGTTTGATCCGCCACCAACCGAACTAATTTCTGTCTGCTGGGAGTCCAGAGATATTGCGGATCACTGCTAAAAACATAAAGCCGTCCCCGTTCCAAATTGTTGACTAAAATTGGCGCCCCAAACAAATGAACATCCGGGCCCAAATAACGACCGACTTGCAAGTCTAGACTAGAAGTTTGCCCAGAGGTTTCCGAAAACGTTCCAGCAGTAGCGCCCGCACCTGCTGTAGCTTGCCTGGTGGCTATTTCCAGCGCTTTTCGCATATCTTGGCACTGCCGTCCTTCCTGACAATGCAACTGCTGGAACCTGACTTGACCGTTGGGTTTGAACAGCACTAAAGCTCCCCCGTCGGCGTCAGTAACGCGAGTCGCCACCAAAGGCACCAACTCCAAAAATTGGTTGAGATTGTTAAAACTTCGCAGGGCAAATCCCAGCGAACCCAACATATCTTGAACATTGTGCTGATATCGGTGCAAACGCGCCACCAGTTCTTTGAGGGCAAATACTGGCGTCGCGTCGGTGGAATTGCGACCCGGAGGGCGGTCAGCAGGTTGAGGTGAGGGGCGAGGCAAAGGCACAGCAGTCATTTTAAATTTGTGATTTTCGATCTTAGACAGAGGAGGAATGATTGAGGACTTATATCAATTCCGGTTGCACCGGAATTATTGTTGACTGTTGACTGTTGACTGTTGACTGTTGACTGTCAGTCGAAGAGCTGAATGATAGTTGAGTATGGACTGTTGATTCGATTTTACAATTCCGATCCTAGCGGAGTTGATATTACGGGCCACTTGAACAGAAACCCGTTTTTTTTCGAGCAAGCAGTTTGGTTTGAGGAAGTAAGTTGGACACTAGGACATTGGTATCAACTTAAGTCGGAAATTCTCAAGAAATCTCGTTTATAGCTTAGTCTAGATACGCCCTAAATCCCCTTAACAAGAAGGGGGACTTTGACCCTTTCCCGTCCCCCCCCACTATTAGGGGGGCGCCAGGGGGATCGGGAAGACTATGCAATCAGACAGCATACTGATACTACATTTGAGCTTATTTTCACACCCTGGCTTTAGCTCGCGCTTTGAGGGCAACCAAGCAATAACAGAACGAAGGTATTGTTTCTAGATATTTAGTTTTTACTCGCCACGGGCGATCGGCGCAAGTCCTGCGATGGTAGTTTGAGGTTAAGGATTTAAGATGTTGAACCTCTGTATCCGCCTCCAAAAATCGGGACGACCACAGATACCTGATCAATCTAAAATCTAAAATCTAAAATCTAAAATCGAGTAGGGCTTCCACAAATTCGTAACTAGAAAACGGGCGCAAGTCTTCGATGCTTTCCCCGACTCCAATAAAGCGGATTGGCAGACCAAGCTGCTGCACTACGGCTAGGGCAACACCACCTTTAGCAGAACCGTCGAGTTTTGTCAATACTACTCCGCTTAATTTTGCCGATTCTGCGAACACTTCTGCCTGTCGCAAACCATTTTGACCTAGTGTCGCATCCAAGACCAGTAGAGATTCTACGGTAGCGCCTGGGGCTTTCTTATCTACAATGCGACGGATTTTACTTAATTCGTCCATCAGATTTTTTTTGTTTTGCAGGCGGCCTGCGGTGTCTACGATCAGGAGTTCTGTGCCGCGGGCGCTGGCGGCGGCGATCGCATCAAACACGACAGCAGCCGGATCGGTATTTTTCCCTGGGTTGGCAATAATTTCGACCCCACTGCGGGAGCCCCAAACTTTCACCTGTTCGACGGCGGCGGCACGGAAAGTGTCGGCGGCAGCAATCAGGGTTTTGTAGCCGGATTTTTGGGCAATGTGGGCCAGTTTGCCGATCGTCGTAGTTTTGCCCGCACCGTTGACTCCTACGATTAACCAGATGTTAAAAGTGTCTTTTTCCGGGGCAAATGTCAGGCTGTAGGCGGGATTACCGGCGGCGGTTTCGGCACAGGGAGCGTCCAGAATGTCGCGCAGGATGGTTTTCAGGTAGGCTAGAGCCTGTTCTGGCGGCAGCACTTCTTGTTTGAGTCTTTCTTGGAGGCGAGTGATAATGATGTCGGTGGCTGCGACTCCGACATCGGCTTGTAGGAGCAAAGTCTCAATTTCGGCTACTGCGTCTTGATTGAGCGGGCCTTGACCGACGATCGCCTTTAGTTGATTAATTAAGCTGCGGCGAGTTCTTTCTAAGCCTTTCCGCAGTTTTTGCAGCCAAGTGATTTCTTCAACTGATACTTGGTCTGGGCGGCGGCCTTGACTGGCTAAGATTTCTGAAGACCACAGGAAGCCTTCGTCAAAGGCGAAACCGGGAATTTCTTCGATAATTGCCGCTCTCTCGGCGGCGGCTGCAATTACGTCGGGTTCTTCAATTGCGGTTTCTTTGAGGCGTTCGATGCGCTCCATGCGATCGGCCTGAGCTCTGGCCCAAAACGGCAGGGCTTCGGCTGCTTCGCCGTCGGATGCGAGTGATTCGGTTTCTACAACCTCAGTTGCAGGTTCGGCAATTTCTATATTTTCTGCTGTAACTTCTAATTGTTGAGCTATAGGTGCAATGTCGATCGCCCCGGCTGTTGGTTGCAGAGTTTCTGCAATTTCTGCGGGCGTTGCTGCATCGAGTTCTATCGCCTCGGTAGCTTCAACTGTTGCTGGTGCTGCAACTTCTGGAACTTCTGCAACAGTTGCTGCTGTGGGTGCTGGTTCAAGTTCGATCGGCTCGGTTGCTTCAATAGTCGCCGGTTCTGCAACTTCTTCAACTGTCGCGATTTCTGCTTCGGCTGCTGGAACATCCGGCGCTGCTGTCTCAGAAACTTCTGTTTCGGGTTTTTGCTGTTTTTGAATATTTTTGTAAGCAGCTTTTGCCCAATTAAGATAATCTTCCGCTACAGCAGGAGAGCCTTGCTCCGTTGCATCTGTTTGAGGCTCAACCGGTGCGGATTTTGCCGACTCATCTTGGGGCTGTTCGGGGGTTGCTTCTGTTTCAGAAGATTTATTTTCGCTGTACTGGCGACGAAACCAATTAAATACCATAGGAAATTGGGAATAGAGAATAGTTATTAGTCATTAGTCCTCAGTCCCTAGTGTAGAGCCGATTGCCGATTGCCAATCACTAATGACCAATGACTACTGACTAAGGACTATAGTTATTAGTCCTTAGTCCTCAGCCCCTAGTGTAGAGCCCATTGCCGATTGCCAATCACTAATGACCAATGACTGCTGACTAAGGACTACTGACTAAGGACTATAGTTATTAGTCATTAGTCCTCAGTCCCTAGTGTAGAGCCGATTGCCGATTGCCAATCACTAATGACCAATGACTGCTGACTAAGGACTACTGACTAAGGACTAGGGACTAACAACTTCTGCGTTGATTTTATCGACTACTCGGCGGAGGACTCCGTTGATGAAGCGATGTCCTTCGTCGCCACTGTAGCGTTTTGCGAGTTGGACGGCTTCGTTGACGCTCACTTGTTCGGGTAAGCCGAGATATAGCATTTCGGCGATCGCGATTCTCATGATATCTCGATCGATCCGGGGCAACCGTTCTATTTGCCAGTCTACAAGGGCTTCCGAGAGCAATTCGTCAATTTGAACACGGTTGGCGCTGACTTTCGTCAGGATTTGCAAAGCATAGGTGCGGACATCTTGCTGGTTGGCTAGCTGGATCAGTTCTGGAAACTCCATTGCTGAACCGAGACGGTTGATGGCGGTTTGGGTGAGTTCGACTGCTTCCCGCACCATTGCTCTAGCACTTTGTATATCGGCGGCACGGATTTCGCTGGCAAGCAGTTTGTCGCTACTCCGCTGCACTTCGGATGCTGCTGCTTCTAGGGATTCTTGAACTTCTGTTGTCAGGGTGCGGATGGCCGCGAGGAGAACATCTTGCAGTTTCTTGGCTTCTAAGAGTTCTGGATTCGTCGGCAGTTGGCTGATGCCGAGGAGTGCGAGTTCGCGTGCTGTTTCGCGGGCTTTTTTCATAATTTTTAGATAGGGATTGAGAATTTAGGAAGTTTTTCGATCGCGCGCGGACTTGAACTTTAGCAGAAAACTCGACTAAAAGCGGTACAAAACCAGCCGTCTGACTCGCCAGCGGCGGGTAGTTTACAGATACTTCGCTGTCAAACCCAAGATTTATGCTCGAAACCGGGTTTCTGAGTATAGGCTTTCTCGGTTTGGGCTGGTTTTGTCGAAATATTATCTGCTATGGGGAAAGTTTACACGGCCTTACCAGAAAGAATTGGTTTAAAGCCCCAAGCCTGATCGGGAGAAATTAAAAGAAGACTATTCATTACTCCAATCCTCTTCCTTCCAGCTAGAGGTCGCCCTTTTGCGGTCAACTGTCAACTGTCAACTGTCAACTGTCAACTGTCAACTGAAGGGCCACTAAAGATGTCTTGGTTTAGTCTTCTTCGACTGGGACAGCCTGGTATCTTGATTCGGATACCAAGGGTTCGAGTGTTTTGCCCTTGATGTTTTCGGGGTTTACTGGAACTGAGTTGCTGGGGTTGACGATGCCGCCGGAGATGATGACTTTAAAGGCATCTTCGATCGACATTGACAAATTGACTAAATCTGCTTCCGGGACTATAGCGTACCATCCGGTGGTGGGGTTGGGAGTGGTGGGGATGAAAATGCCGATCGGGGTTTCACCGGAAAGGTGAGGCGGGATATCGTTACTCTCGATCGTACCGGTCACAAATGCTAAAGTCCAGATTCCCCGCCGGGGATATTCCACTAACACCACGCGGCGAAATTTGTCGTTTGATTTGAGGAGGGTTCCCAGCAGTTGTTTGAGGGTTTTGTAAACCGAACCGGCTAGGGGAATTGCCTGCAACAGCCGTTCGCCAAAGTCTAGCAGCCACTTGCCGAAAATGTTGCGGGCCATTAAGCCGATGACTAAAATGCTCAGCAGGGGTACAGCCAGCCCTACTAAAAGATTTAGCAGATTCACCAAAATCGGGTGGAGTCCGTCAAAAGGGTTGATCTGCTTGGGAATTTTGGTGAGAAAATTGATCACCCAACTGGCGATGGTAATTGTCAGCCAGATGGTTGTAGCTAAGGGTATCACTACCAATAGTCCTGCGATCAGGTCGTTTTTTAAGTCTTGTTTGATGCGTTGGAGCACGGCGGGTCAAATCTCCTCGTAACTGGTTCCCAATAACCTGAATAAAGCTGAGACTAAAGCAACTGCACGGGCTTTACTGGATGTCACCATAGACGATCGTCTTCAATTCTGCTAAACCCTACCCTTTCTGAGGGGGAAGAGTTAGGGATCGCCGGTGCTGTACCTCTATTTTAAAGAATTATTGCAAGTTGGCGCTTGATTTTAATATATGCGGGCTGTGCAGCAGCTCACCGTATTGTATATTTTAAGACATTTTGGGTCAGTTCAATCAATAAGCCGATCGGTCAATCGATTTTAGATTTTAGATTTTAGATTTTAGATTTTAGAGGCGACCCCACGGATAAATGCGGGGGCTTGAGGATTTTAGATTTTCGATTTGGGATTGATTCCACGGATAAATCACGTGGCGGGTACCACCTTTGAAATTCGTGGTCTGAGACAGCCGGGGAGTCGAAGTGTAGCGAGTCCAAATAAAATTTTCTGTGATTTGTATCGGGAATTAATTGGTCGATCGAACTTTCTCAGATTTTCGGTGGGGTGGCACTTCGTTTTACTTATATCTTGCACCATTTTCCATAAGCTTTTTAGGGACGGGCAGGATGCCCATCCCACAATCAAATTCACTCTTTGTGGAACAGGCATCTTGCCTGTTCTCGAAAAAGGTGCAACATAGGAGTTTTACCGAATTCAGGGGAATCTCTGCAGGTTGAGTTCAGTGTCTCTGCAACAATCTATCTTTAGATAGATGCAGCATGAATATTGTTAGTAAGTAGTGTTTAATTTTTGAGGGGCGACGGCGATCGACAAGCCAACTGTTGGCCCGGTTGCAAGTATTGCATGGCAGGCAAATCCCGCAAAAAGTAAAGCAGACAGACCAGGAACTTTGACTTTTTTTGACAGGATCGATCGATATTCAGGAAATAAGGGGAGAATTCAAGGGAATTGGAGTTTGAGAGGAGCGACAAAACAATATAGAATTAACATGGGCATCACTACAAAAAAATAATCTGCCAAACGAGGTAGCAGTAGTTAGTAGCAAGCGAGATAAATTACTACATAGCTAGTTGTTTCTAGCCAGAAGCGCGAAACTATTTGTTCAACAGGGTATAGCTAAACGGTTGCATAGAAGCAAGACTCCAGCGGTGCCGATTCCTGGGACGCAGACGAAAGTTAAGGAAAAACAAGCGTACTAGCCAATCAAGTCAGAGGGGGGATTTACCTCGCGGCAAGCAGCAATAGACTTGATGAGAAGTTAGGATTGAGATGTGAATGCTCAACTCATGAAACCAATTGATTTTTACATTTTTTTAAGCGATTCAAAACGCAAGACTTTTTTGGGCTTCACTTAAAGCCGCAGCCAGATCAAATTTTGTATCCGAGAATTAATATTTAAGTAAAAGGAATTTTTGTGAAAACGCTCAATATCCTCTTAGTAGAAGACAGTCCCCTAGATGCCGAACTGATTGAGGCATATCTAATGGATGGCGGGCTCCAATTTTCTCTGGTGTGTGTGGAAAATCGAGAAGACTTTGCCACGGCGCTGGAAAAACAACGTTTTGACATTATTTTGGCAGATTATATGCTGCCTTGTTTTAACGGGATAGCTGCGCTGGAAATCGCCCACACTACTTGTCCGGGAGTGCCGTTTATTTTTGTGTCGGCTACTTTGGGCGAGGAAGTGGCGATCGAAACTTTGAAAAGCGGCGCTACTGATTATGTTCTCAAACGCCGTTTGATACGCCTGGTGCCGTCGATTGAGCGGGCCCTGCGGGAAGTTCAAGAACGGAACGAGCGCAAGCAAGCCGAAGCACAGCAGCAGGAAAGCGAAGCTCGATTTCGGATTATGGCAGATACCGCGCCGGTAATGATTTGGATGTCGGACACTGACCAACTTGGCGATTACTTTAACAAAGTTTGGCTGGAGTTTACCGGTAGAACTTTGGCGCAAGAAATGGGCACGGGTTGGATGGAAAACTTGCACCCTGATGACTTGCCAGAATGTTTGGATATTTACCAAAAAGCCTTCGACGCTGGCAGCGAGTACCGGCTCGAATGCCGGCTGAGACGCTATGACGGGGAATACCGCTGGGTTTTGGGTACAGGCGTACCCCGGTACAGGCCCGATCGCACTTTTGCAGGTTACATCGGTTCTTACATCGATATTAGCGATCGGAAACAGGCAGAACAAGAACGCGCTGCTGCTTTGTCCCGCGAACAAGCAGCGAGGTTGCAAGCAGAAGAAACAGCTAAAGCGCTGCAATCGGCAAACTATCGAATTACTAACATTCTCGAAAGCATTACCGATGCTTTTATCGCAGTAGATTTAAATTGGAACTATACCTATGTCAACCAGAAAGCTCAAGAGCTTTTAGGCAAGTCACAAGCTGAACTGATCGGTAAAAATGTTTGGGAGATATTTCCCTGGGCGGTCGATTTACAGTGTTACAAAATGGCTGCCAAAGCATTAGCAGAAAATGTAACGGTCGAGTATGAAGAATTCGTGCAGCTATGGAATAAGTGGTTGAAGGTTCGTTTTTATCCTTCGGATTCTGGTTTGTCGGCTTACATTCAAGACGTTAGCGATCGCAAGCAAGCAGAAGCTGCATTCAAAGCTAGCGAAGAAAAGCTGAGAATGTTGGTCGAAGCTAACTTGATCGGCATTATGTTCGGGGATGTTAACGGCCGTATCATGGAGGCCAACGATGAATTTTTGCGGATAGTTGGTTACACGCGGGAACAGTTGCAGCGCGGGGAATTAAACTGGATTGAGAGCACGCCGGCGGAGTATCGATCTCTCGACGAGAAGGGGATTGCAGAGGCACAAGAAACGGGAGTTTGCACTCCCTACGAAAAGGAATTCTGGAGGAGAGACGGTAGCCGGATTCCGGTGCTGATCGGATATGTTTTGCTGGCGCAAAAGCGACAAGAATCTGTGGCTTTTATTCTCGATTTGACGGTTGGCAAGCAGTTGGAAAGAGAACTGCACGATCGAGCCGAGGAATTGGCGCGGGCGAACCGGATTAAAGACGAGTTTCTAGGAACTTTGTCCCACGAATTGCGGACGCCGCTGAATGCGATGCTGGGATGGGCACAACTGTTGCGAAACCGCAAGTTTGACGAAAAAACGACTGTTCGCGCTCTGGAAACGATCGACCGCAATACGCGCTCGCTGGCAACTCTGATCGACGATTTGCTGGACGTGTCACAGATTATTACCGGGAAATTGTCGCTGAATTTGCGGTGGGTGGATGTGATTTCGACTGTTGAGGCTGCGATAAAGACTCTCGCGCCCGCGATTGGGGCAAAAAATATTGAAATTGTGACGGATTTCGACCCAACTGTGGGGCGGATTTGTGGCGATGCCGGCCGCTTGCAACAGGTGGCGTGGAATTTGCTGTCGAATGCGATTAAGTTTACTCCCGATGGCGGACAGGTGAGGGTGGCGGTGCGGAAGGTGGAGGGGACGATGGCCCGTGAGGAATCCGCTTGCTGTAAAAATTTGTCGCCCGCTTGTGTGGAAATTGAGGTCAGCGACACGGGACAAGGGATTTCACAAGAGTTTTTGCCCCATGTTTTCGAGCGGTTCAGCCAAGCTGACAGCTCTATAAGGCGATCGTACAACGGATTGGGTTTGGGTTTGGCGCTAGTGCGTCATTGTGTGGAAATGCACGGGGGGACGGTGCAAGCGGCATCGGCTGGGAAGGGACAGGGAGCGAGCTTTTTGGTGAGATTGCCAATTAAACAGCCGCGTGGCGACGGCGGATTTTCTGTTTCCGGGTCGGGGGAGTTTGGGGCTCCTCAAAGCCAGACGCCAGCCGCTGTAAAGGAGTCTTTTGTCAGCAGCAATCTTTCGGGAGTGCGGGTGTTGGTGGTCGATATCGACGCTGATTCCCTCGATTTTACCTGTACAGTGCTCGAAGATTGCGGGGCCTTGGTGGAGACCGCTAGGTCGGGAATCGAAGCCCTGGAGGCGATTGAAAGGCTGAATCCAGATGTGTTGGCGATCGATATCGAGATGCAGGCCCCTGATGGAGAGGCTTTGCTGCAGCAAGTGCGATCGCTCCTGGTGGATAGGGAAATTCCGGCGTTGGCGTTCACGGCGGTTGGTAGGGTACAGGAACGGATACGGGCACTGCAGCAGGGTTTTCAAATTTACGTGCCCAAGCCGATCGAGCCTGCTGAGTTGGTGGCGGTGGTGGCAAGTTTGGCGGCGCGATCGAACGATTTTAGATTTTAGATATTAGATTTTAGATTGACTCCGCGATGACCGATGTCGTAACTACACATCAATTTTCTTGGATTCGAGCGATCGCTCGAATCCAAGAAAAACTTTTTTTAGTATTAATCAGAATTAGAGCTAATTTGTCAAGCCCCAAAAGTTATAAATTTAATTTAGATCACAGTCTGTAGTTTTTGATACTGATAACAGCTTTTAAAAAGAATGCAACTGTAGAAAAGTTTCAAACCCTGATCATCAGCAGTCCGACTTCTAAAATCTAAAACCTAAAATCTAAAATTGTATGAGGTTCAGGGACGATCGCCCTTAACAGTATCTCCTCAAACATCAAGTTCACAACTAGGTGCTTCATTAAGCCAAAAAGTGGATCACAATCAACCTAATTTGTCATACCCCAAAAGTTATAGATTTAATTTAAGTCAAAGTTTTTAGCTTTTGATCACAGGTGCAGGGACGATCGCCCTTAACAGTATCTCCTCAAATATCAAGTTCAGCAACGAGATGCTTCATTAGAAAAATCTTCGGCCGGCGTAAATGCTTATAACACTCCTCTATTGCCCGCCGTGCAAGGATTTTTTGATTCTTGGATGTGGACTCGCCGCCCGATTCCCACTATCGACGACTAGATACCAATTGCACCCGACCGGCATCCATTTCATCCATTAATAACTCTAAAGCCTCATAATCAATATCCGAGATGTACCCCAAACGGGTGAGCTCGTAATTGATTTCGTTTTCAATGTCAGGCGTCAACTGCTTAATGTAGAGGGCTTTTTCTACAAGTTGACGAATAGCATGAGTTGCTTGCATAGTAAGTCGGAGAACTCCGTACAGTTTTATTCTCCTCTAAACTGTCGAGCAAACAGGTGATCTAGATCAGAACTAATAAGTGATTTAAATTACATTGTTCAGTTTTATCTAACAGCTACGGCAAAGTCAATCGCAATTTTTATAGTTGCCAAGACTAAACCTACAGGCATAAATAAAAAATAGTATAGTAGCTTACGTTTCCTCCCCAAATCTTACGCAAAACTTCATAAAAAAGAGTCAATAAATAAAGATTCAGTAAAACTACTGACAACAACTGGTCAGTTTGCCTCAAATTAAGTTAGGCTCAGAGTAATCAAGTAGGTTTAGGCTTACATCCGTCCAGCGCAGTAGTTGAAAATACGTAGCAATCATAGGTTTGACATATGCAGACACTTCTTGCCCATAAACCAATTACGGTGATTCGACCCCTAGACTACCTGAATGCAGCCACCGCCGGAGAATTCGACGTACAACTAACGACAGCAATTGCAGCCCCCGGAGTTGTAGCGGTACTCGTAGATTTGGCCGAAGTAAAATTTATTGACAGTGCAGGTTTGATGGCATTGGTTTCGGGCCTCAAGCAGGCGAAAAAAATGGGGCGCAGGTTTAGTCTTTGCTCGGTATCCCCTGGGATTAAGATGATTCTGGAACTCAGCCAACTCGATCGAGTTTTTGAGATATTTGAAAATGTCGATAGCTTTGATGCCGAAAACTCCTGCGTAAAACAACACTGTTGACATACTCACCGCCCTAAAAGTGCGGTGATTCTTGACACTTCACTGACTGACGCAACCGAAGTCGTCTTACTCTGTCTCTGTGGTTAGAGTCGATGCCTATGTTGCCACAGGACACCTCTCCTTCAGAACTGTACGTGCGGCTTTCACTGCATACAGCTCAAGCGTCAATATCTACTTTTCCTTTTGAGAATTTCGAGCTACACGGGCTTCTCCGTGGATAGGCTGGTGTTGGTGACATTGACGGTGGAGCATCTGTAAATTAGATTTCTGCCAATTATTATGGTTTCCATCCGCATGATGTAGCTCTACCTTATCGCCACTGAGAAATGACAGTCCACAAGCTTTGCATTTATGATTTTGTTGCTTCAGAAGTGATGTGTTAATCGCTGAGTAATTCTTGTTTTCTCTCTTAGCCCAGTAGGTTAAATCGCCATCGAACGGGGATTTATCTCCGGTCACATTGTTATGGGAACAAGCTCTCCAAGGTACCATAGGGAATGCCTTATGGATTACTTCAGTTGTACCTTGACGGTCGAAACTCCCTTGTTTGCGGATATATTTCCATGTCCAATAGGCTTGTGCCCATAGGTCGTGTGAGGTCATATCACAGAATTGGTTATAGTTTCTCCAGCCTCTTACCAATGAGCCGCATTTGGCGATTCTTTGAAGGAGGGTGAATCTACTATCTTTCATCGTCACTTTAATCTTGGCTTTTACCTTTTGGGTATTTTCCTGGGATGGAGTGCTGATGAATTTTCCATTAGGCTTGACTTTGAAGTTCCATCCTAAGAAATCAAATCCTTCTGTTGCCTTTACGAGCTTGGTTTTGCTTTCTTTAACCTGCAACCCTCGTTCTTCAAGAAATAAATTGATGCTTAAACGTAGTCCGTATTGGTCAACCCCTGGTTTACAGAGAAATACGAGGTCGTCAGCATACCTTAAACAGGTGATGTTTTTATTCTTGAAGCAATCTTCGATTCCGTTGAGAGCTATATTGGCTAATAGTGGGGAAATTACCCCCCCTTGTGGAGTACCTGCCGTTGACGATGGGTACTCCCCTCTAACTCCTGCTTTAATGGCAAGTCTTAAACCCTTAAGAGCGATTTTTGGCAGTTCTGTCTTTTCCAGAATTGTCTCGTGACTTATCCGGTCAAAACATTTTTCAATGTCCATTTCCAGTATGGTTTTGGATATTCCATCGCTGGTAGACCTTAAGGCTGAGAACAGTCGTTTCTGGACATCGTGCGCCCCCCTTCCTGGTCGAAACCCGTATGAATTGCCGTGGAATGTTGCCTCGGCGGCGGGTTCAAGCGCATACTTGAGTAGACATTGATACGCTCTATCACTAATAGTGGGTATTCCTAATTTCCGTTGAGTGCCATCCTTTTTTGGGATATTTACTCTTCGTAGTTTTTGGTGTTCCCACTTCTTCCAGCCTTTTAGAAGGTCTTGGGCTAATTGCATCCGTTCTTTGTAGTTCAGTGCAGTTTTGCCGTCTACCCCTGCTGTGGCTTTACCCTGATTTAATTGGGTGACTTGCCTGACGGCTAAATATTTAGCCGCCTGGGAGTTGAGTAATAACTTCTGAAGCTTACACACTAGCTTGCGGTCGCCATTCTTCCGAGCTTTATAAATCCTTGTTTGCAGGCGGAAGACAAGCTTCTGGAATTTCTTCCACGGCAATGCTTTCCAATTATCAACTTCAATTTCTTGAGTCGCCATAACTTTCATTTCTGAGCCAACTACTTAAGTGATTTAGTCTCTATCGACCGTGACCAGTTAGGCTTGAGTCCTTAGTTCTTGCCGTTTCGGTCACATCCTACCCGCTTATTTCATATGTGGCTTTGATTTGCCCTACCTGGGTTGTTCGACCACCCCAGGAGATTTAAGCGTTTTTCTTCGTTCCGTAGAGTGATAATTACTGATTTAGGACTCTCCACTTCACCCACCACAACCCAGGATTGCACTTGTTAACGGAATTTCAGTGCGGGTCTTGTGTGGTTATCCGATGTTCGTTTCCATCGGTACTCTTTGGATGCTTTTTCCGAAGATTCACGTTTGTTATCCATGTCAGCCTGCCTAACGGGTATCCAGGCATCACAGCCCTTGTTTTTCCCGTCCTATTCCCAGCTTCACTTTGATGATCAGTCTCTGTGTGGGTAGGTTTGGCGTCACATCATCCTTAATGGGGAGGACTTGCACCTCCATCCCTCTACAGTTGTCCTTACTTTATTTAAGGGTCGAAACCCAGGCGATGTAAGGACTCTAGGTTATTGATTTACCTAGAAACGAGTCGCACTCCGTTTAGAGTCGTGGCAATGCCCTATCCCGACTTTGTTTATATTTTTTGCAGCGTTCTCATCGCGTTCGTGTTCAGTGCCACAATTCAAACACTGAACCGATCTGATTTTTAAATCCAGTCTTCCCCACTTAAAGCCGCAATCCGAGCAAATTTGACTGGTAGGCTCCCAGCGACTAATTACTCTAAAGTCTCGACCAAATTTCTCAGACTTTGCCTCGCACAAAGTTCGGAATTCTCTCCATCCCTGAAGACTAATAGCTCTAGCAAGTTTGCGGTTTTTGACCATTCCAGACACATTCAAGTCTTCTAAAACGATAGTTTGGTTTTCACTAACAATTTTGGTTGACAGCTTGTGCAAGAAATCTTTACGGGTGTCTGCAATTTGATTGTGCAGTTTGGCTATCTGAATCCGAGTTCTATTTCTGCGTTTCGAGTCTTTAGATTGCCGAGCTAGCTTTTTTTGGAGTTTACGAATTTTTCGATCTAACACTTTATAGTCTGGACTTTTAGCTTTCTCCCCATTACTCATCACAGCAAAAGTTTTAATCCCTAAATCAATTCCGACACTTGGGTTTTTAGCATCAATTTGAACGGGCTTAACTTCTACTACAAAGCTCAAGAAATAGCGATTAGCACAGTCCTTTAGTACAGTTACAGAGCTAGGCTCTGATGGTAACTCCCTAGACCAAATAGGGCTAACATTTCCAATTTTTGCCAGATACACGGACTCACCTTTGATAGAGAAACCTGTTTTAGCAAAAGTTGCAGACTGACTGTTAGTCTTTTTTTTGAATTTGGGTTGACCCACTTTCTTGCCTTTTCTCTTCCCTTTTAGGAAATCAAAATAGTTTTTGTAAGCAACCTCTAACTGTTTGAGGGATTGTTGCAGCGGCACGGATGAAACATCGTTCAACCATGCCCTTTGTTCTGTCTTTTTAGATATAGTTAGAGACTTGGATAGAGTGTTGTACCCAGGATATTTGCCACATCTGCTAACAGCCAAAGCATCGTTCCAAACAACTCTTACACAACCAAACAACTGAGCCAAACTCTGGCGTTGTCTATCGGTTGGATAGAATCTGTATTGGAACCTTGCTTTCATTATTTTTAGCTGTTTTACTACTTTAGTATGCCATACTATTTTAACACGATCGGGAAAATTCAGAAGGAATTAAAGCCGTCCTAGAACGACGGGGTTTTAAACCCATTTCTTTGATAAAGCCTCCTCATCGACGAGAACAGGCAACAAAACACAGCAAATTCGGTTAAATGGCCGAAAAGACAGACGACTGTCGTTGGCGTATTGGCAGATTTTAAGGTAGGCTGCTTAAGAGTCGCAACTATTTAGCGAGTCGAGCCGTGGCAGTAAAAGTCGAAGAATTACTTACAGCAGAGATTAATCAGCCTGCTCGTTATCTGGGAAACGAATTGGGGGCTACGCACAAGCCTTGGGACGCGGCGTCTGTGCGCTGGGTTCTCACTTACCCAGAAGTTTATGAAGTTGGTGCTTCCAATTTGGGGCACATCATCCTTTACAACATTTTGAATGCTTTGCCGAGGCAGTTGTGCGATCGGGCTTATTTGCCCGCCGCCGACTTGGCAGCAAAACTGCGATCGACCAAAACTCCCCTGTTTGCCGTAGAATCAAGGCGATCGCTCACAGAATTTGATATTCTGGGCTTCAGCCTCAGCTACGAACTCGGAGCAACAAACATTCTGGAAATGCTGGATTTAGCCGGCATTCCACTAACTTGGCAAGAAAGAGCGACCAATCCCCAAAACGGTCAAATGCCGCTGATTTTTGCTGGCGGACAAACGGCAACTTCCAACCCCGAACCCTACGCGGACTTTTTTGACTTCATCGCTTTGGGAGATGGAGAAGAGTTGCTGCCAGAAATTGGCTTGATTTTGGCAGAAGGCAAAACAAATAATTTGAGCCGAGAAGCATTGCTGCTGGATTTAGCGCAAATTCCAGGCGTCTACGTCCCGCAATTCTACGATATGGCGGCCGACGGTTCTGTTCATCCCAACCGCCCGCAAGTTCCAGAACGAATTCTGCGCCGCGTGGCAACTCCCATACCAGCTTATTCGATCGGCCTGGTTCCCTACGTCCAGACAGTACACGACAGACTGACAGTAGAAATCCGCCGGGGATGCACCCGCGGCTGTCGCTTCTGTCAGCCGGGAATGCTGACTCGGCCCGCGCGCGATGTCGAACCACAGCAAGTCGTAGAGGCGATCGAACAGGGGATGCAAGCCACCGGGCACAGCGAGTTTTCCCTGCTTTCCCTGAGTTGTTCCGACTATCTGGCACTTCCAGCAGTCGGGATGGAAATTAAAAACCGCCTGAAAGATAAAAATATCTCTCTGTCTCTACCCAGTCAGCGGGTTGACAGATTTGACGATAATATTGCCGACATTCTCGGCGGTACGCGACAAGGCGGTTTGACTTTTGCCCCGGAAGCGGGTACTCAGCGGATGCGCGACATCGTTAACAAAGGTTTGACCAACGAAGAATTGCTTCGGGGTGTCAAAACTGCGGTCGATCGCGGCTGGGATAAAATCAAGCTGTATTTTATGATCGGTTTGCCCGGAGAAACAGATTTTGATGTTCTCGGCATCGCCGAAACAGTCCGCTGGCTGCACAGGGAATGCAGGATCAATGGCAGGCGGGGACTGAATTTTAACTTGACAATTTCTAATTTTACGCCTAAGCCTCACACTCCTTTTCAGTGGCACTCGGTTTCTACTGCTGAGTTTTCCCGCAAGCAAAAACTCCTGAAGGAAGAGTTTCGGGGGATGCGGGGCGTCAAGGTGAATTACACTGATGTGCGGATTTCGGCAATGGAGGATTTTGTCGGACGGGGCGATCGACGTTTGGCTGCTGTAGTCCGCCGCGCTTGGGAACTTGGCGCGGGTATGGATGCCTGGTGGGAAAGTTTGGATCAGGCTTACAAAGCTTGGACTCAGGCGATCGATGAATCGGGTCTTACCTGGAAATACCGCCAAGTCGAAAGCGGTGAGTGGAATCTTTTTGAGAAGGAAGAGGAGCACGACACGGATGCGGACACGGATACACGGATGAATTTAACGGCGGGGGCGGGCACGGGGGCACCGCCCCTACCAGCGGGGGCGGGCACGGGGACACCGCCCCTAGCAGCGGGGGCGGGCACGGGGGCACTGCCCCTACCAGCGGGGGCGGGCACGGGGGCACCGCCCCTACCAGCGGGGGCGGGCACGGGGACACCGCCCCTACCAGCGGGGGCGGGCACGGGGGCACCGCCCCTACTGGATCAACCTTTGCCTTGGGATCATTTAGATACGGGAATCGACAAAAACTGGCTGAAAATTGACTTGCAAAAGGCTTTAGAAGCAGCGACTGTTCCCGACTGTTCCTTTGAAGGGTGTTCGCGCTGCGGGGTGTGTGGCACCGATTTCGGACACAATGTGGTTGTGGATGCGCTGCCAATTCCTGAGTTTGCTGGGGAGTTTGTCCCGAATACTGAGCGGAAACAGCGTTTTCGGGTTTGGTTCGGGAAGGTGGGCGATATGGCTTTGGTTGGTCATTTGGATTTGATCCGATTGTTCGATCGAGTAGTCCGCAGAGCCGATTTGCCGATTTCGTTTACCGGCGGGTTTCACCCGAACCCTCGGATTTCTCTGGCAAATGCTCTGCCTCTGGGTGTTACCAGCACTGGGGAAATTGCCGATTTTGAGCTAACTGAGTCGATCGATATTGAGAGTTTTCGGGAAAAGTTGGCCGCTAAGCTGCCGGAAAATATTCCGATTTACAAGGTTGAGTCGATCGATCTCAAGGCTCCTTCTGCTAACCAGTTGTTAGAAGCAGCGGAGTACGTAATTACTGTGACCTCGGCAGGCTCCTTGACAGAAAATGACCAATTAGACCGGGAAAATACTGCTCCTGTCTCCGTGGCTCCTGATGCCAATTGGGATGCTTGGGTCAAGACGATCGCCGAAACCGAGGCTTTTTGGCGGGTGCATACTACTAAGTCTGGAAAGACGCACAATGTCAATTTGCGCGATCGACTGCACAAACTAGAACTTGTAGATCAGAAACCCGACCGCAGCACCTCTGCCTCTGGTACTACATCCGAAGGTAGAGCCGTCTTGCGCTTTATCGGCAGTTGTCGCAGCGATGGCAACTTGCTAAAGCCAGAACATATTGTTTTCATGCTCGAACAAGTCAGCCAGCAGGAAATTCAGCTTCTGCAGGTTGAGCGTAGTCAGCTAATCCTAGGTTATGGTTAAGATAGGGAAGCCGTGGTGGAATTTTTCACCTTCGGCTCTCGATCGGGATGTGTCGTTTCACGCTATAATCGCTTGTTATGGAAGCCGCGGCGGCTCGAGCGCTTTAGTCGCTCGTCGCCCTCGTCAACCAGCAACGCGGGCTGGGTGCAATTTGCTTCTGTTCAAGACTTCAAGCCTTTTTGTTGTACATTCACGGGCTAAATCTAGCGCCAAACCCGCCGGAGGGTGTGAACCAAATTTAGCGATTAATTTCGATCGATCGACTGGTTGTCGGTGGTCGGCTTATTCAAAAATCTCACGGTTCAAACCGCAGAGCGGGTATTCAACAATAGATGTTTTTGACGGGTCAAAAAACGGAGAGAAGCCCCGACTTAAGTCGTGGAGAACCAAAAATTTTAGATTTTAGATTAAAGTTCCAGCTCCCAGATTCATCTGTGGAGTCAATCTAAAATCTCAAACCTAAAATCTAAAATCGATTGACCCGTCAAAAAACGGAGAGAAGCCCCCGACTTAAGTCGTGAAGAACCAAAAATTTTAGATTTTAGATTAAAGTTCAATCTCCCAGATTCATCTGTGGAGTAAATCTAAAATCTAAAATCTAAAATCTAAAATCGACTGACCCGTCAAAAAACGGAAATAAGCCCCCGACTTAATTCGTGGAGAACCAAAAATTTTAGATTTTCGATTAAAGTTCAATCTCCCAGATTCATCTGTGGAGTAAATCTAAAATCTAAAATCTAAAATCTAAAATCGACTGACC
>NZ_JAUBUJ010000015.1:0-77299 GCF_036705405.1 Microcoleus sp. B13-B6 | reverse complement strand
CGTCAAAAAACGGAAATAAGCCCCCGACTTAATTCGTGGAGAATCCAAATTTTAGATTTTAGACTAAATTTCAATCTCCCAGATTCATCTGTGGAGTAAATCTAAAATCTAAAATCTAAAATCTAAAATCGACTGACGAGGTTTTAGGGTTGGCCGGGGCGGAGGTTGCAGTCGAATGCCAAGCTGGGGTATGTTGAGTGCGATCGCGCAAGAATTCAACAAAAGTCTAGGCGCTTTCACTCCTACCTACTTCCCTCAAAACCAGCCCTCTACCACCACGCAAGCGGAGTTATCAGTTCGTAGTGTTAAGTTGTGTGTTAAGAAATTGGTACGGTGTCAATGAATTTATTCGCGCTCGTTCAAAGGAAGAGTTGTAAGTGTTGAATTTTGAGTATTGATGTCGCAATTCTCAACTCAAACCTCAATAGTGCTAACTCGATAAAAGCCTCCTTATTTCTATCTCTCAGATTTATCTGCTGAGCATAACTCATAACTCTGTACGGGCGGGTTTAACTACTTTATCTGTAACAGTTAACAGTGAACAGTGAACAGTCAACAGTTAACAGTTAACAGTGAACGGTCAACAGTTAACTTTCCTTCCACCCTGCACCAACTCACAGCTAATAACTCTTCAAGCTACTACTAATTACAGTCTAAGTCAGAGGCACTATGAGTGCGTAAGTGTCTCTAACTTGCTGCCAGTTTTTTGAGGAAATTGAATGACAAAGCAGATAGTTATAGCAGAGCAGCATCGCATTGCTGCCGTCTTTTCAGAAGATCAAATCCAAGAACTTGTGGTAGCCACAGGCAGCCACCAAGTCAGTGACATTTACTTGGGAATTGTCGAAAATGTACTCCCTGGGATAGATGCGGCATTCGTCAATATTGGCGATCCCGAACGTAACGGGTTCATGCACGTCACAGACCTCGGCCCCCTGCGCCTTAAACGCTCGGCAGGAGCAATTACAGAACTCCTGACCCCCCAGCAGAAAGTGGTGGTACAGGTAATGAAAGAACCGACGGGCAGCAAAGGCCCCCGGCTGACAGGCAACATTACCCTGCCGGGCCGCTATTTGGTACTGATGCCTTACGGCAGGGGAGTCAATCTCTCGCGGCGGATCAAGTCGGAAGCAGAGCGCAACCGCCTCAGAGCCCTGGCTATTTTGGTGAAACCGGCCGGCATGGGGCTGCTGGTACGCACCGAGGCTGAAGGGATGACTGAAGAAGCCATCATGGAAGATTTGGAAGTCCTCCAAAAACAGTGGGAAGCCGTTCAACTCGAAGGCGGTACTTCGCGGGCGCCGGCACTGCTCAACCGGGATGACGATTTTATCCAGCGGGTGCTGCGGGATATGTTCAGCGGTGACGTGAATCGGATTGTGGTGGACTCGCAAAATGGAATTAAGCGGGTGAAGCAGCAGTTGATGAGCTGGAACGGCGGTAAACTGCCTGCGGGAGTTTTGATCGACCACCACCGAGAGCGCGCCTCGATTTTAGAATTTTTCCGGGTTAACGCTGCGATTCGAGAAGCCCTCAGACCAAGGGTTGATTTGCCTTCGGGTGGTTATGTGATTATCGAGCCGACTGAGGCGCTGACGGTGATAGATGTCAACTCTGGCTCGTTTACTCGATCGGCGACGGCTCGGGAAACTGTACTCTGGACAAATTGCGAAGCAGCCACGGAAATTGCTAGACAACTGCGGTTACGCAATATTGCCGGGGTGATTATTGTTGACTTTATTGACATGGAATCCCGCCGCGATCAGTTGCAGGTGCTGGAACATTTCAATAAAGCTCTCAAAGCTGACAAAGCTCGGCCACAAATCGCTCAACTGTCGGAATTGGGACTGGTAGAACTCACTCGCAAGCGGCAAGGTCAAAATATTTACGAGTTGTTCGGCCACAGTTGTCCTACTTGCAGCGGGTTGGGTCATCTGGTGCGCTTGCCAGGGGAAGAAGACTTCGCCGCAGCGGTGCGGGAATCGGCCGATCGCACTGTTGCTACGTCGAACCGCGTTTTGTTGAATTTGCCCGAAGGATTGGAACGCCGCAGCTTGACGCCTGTGGCGGCTGCAACTCCTGCACCAGTGCGGGAAGAACGCCCCCCCGAACCTGCTCGGGCTGCTTGGGAACCTCCGAGTCAGAGCGAAAGTGTGGATTTTGAGACCGGCAGTAACGCCTCGCCTTTGGACTTGCTCAACCATCCCAGCTATCAGGATTTGGGGAACGGAACTAGACGGCGCCGCCGCCGCCGGATTGGCGAAGAGCCTTTTGCTCTCCCGGCGGAGGAGGAACCTGTACGCAGCAAGTTGCGGCTGCCGAATACTTCGAGCGCTCCCGTCGCGGATACGCGCTCTGAGTATCTAGCACCCCCCGGCATCCGGGCCGCGTCGGAGGGCTTCGGGCTAGTGAATATGGCGACTGTGGGCAGGCGCGAGGATTTCGATCGCGTGCGTCCCGCTAAGTCGGAGTTGATGAAGCCGATGGTGGAGCCTCCAGAGGTGATTTCGGTGGAAATGACGGCGGAGGAGCAGGATGTTTATGCTCTGATGGGGGTCTCTCCTTTGGTGCTTACGGATCGCAGCGTGAAAAATCCTAAGAATGCGATCGTTTCGGTGACTCTCCCCGGAGCGGCCCCGAACAAGCCGCCTTTCGAGCAGCTCGAATTTGAATTTGAACCGACGGCGCCTGTACAGAATGCACAGGAACGGGATTATTATCCAGAAAGGTCGGTAGTTGAGCCTGCTTTTTCTGAGGATGATGAGGCCCAAATTTACGGCGAGAGTTCGATCGACCAAACTGATGGTTTTGATCGAATGGAGGAACCCAGCGATTTGATGGGGGAATCCTATGAGCCGATCGAATCCTATGAGCCGATCGAATCCTATGAGCCGATCGAATCCTATGAACCGATCGAATCCTATGAGCCGATCGAACTCAATGAGCCGATCGAACTCAATGAGCCGATCGAACTCAATGAGCCGATCGAACCCAGCCAACCCAGCGAACCCAGCGAACCCGAGGAGCCGGCTATCAACCGCCGCCGCCGCCGCCGCTCGTCAGCCGTTGTGGATGAGTGATATGAAGTCAGAGGGAAGAAGGAAGAAGTCAGAGGTTCGAGGGAAGAAGGAAGAAGTAGAAATTTTTACTCTCTTCCCATCTTTCCATCTTCCCCTTTCCCCCTCTCCCTCGAACACTCTACTAATTGCGGGTGTGGATGAAGTCGGACGAGGCGCTTTGTTCGGGCCGGTGGTGGCTGCAGCCTGCATTTTGCCCGACGAAGTTCTCGATGAATTAGCAAGTTGCGGGGTGCGCGACAGCAAGCAGTTGAGTGCCGCAGCCCGGAGTCGGTTAGCTGTGAAAATCCGGGCTGTGGCGGTTGACTGTCAAATTGGTGCGGCTTCGGTGCGGGAGATCGATCGCCTCAATATTTTGCAGGCTTCTTTGTTGGCGATGAAGCGGGCGATTTTGAAGTTGAAGGTGACGCCGGATTTGTGTTTGGTTGACGGGAATCAAAGGATTCCCAATTTGTCGATCGAGCAAGAGACGATGATTAAGGGTGATGCGCGATCGATTCAGATTGCTGCTGCTAGTATTGTGGCGAAAGTTTGGCGCGATGAATTAATAGTACGTTTGGCTGTTAAGTATCCTGAATATGACTTGACAAATAACAAAGGATATGGTACTGCTAAACATAAGTTAGCTTTGGAACGTTGCGGGCGATCGGCTTTTCACCGATTATCATTTAGCCCTTGTCGAAAATCTTAAAATAACGGTGAAAAACTTAGCTAATTCCAGCGCGATTATATAAAATTTGAAAAACCAAGAATTTGCGCTTAAAAAATTCAGCTAGTGCCGGCTGAACAATGTGTATCACTTGTTAGGAAAACGAGCTATAGCGGTTCTCAAAAAAGTGAGGTATGCCCAGGGAGGCCAATGCCCAATGCCCAAGGCCCAATGCCCAATGCCCAATGCCCAATGCCGGATAGTACCTGATCTTTCTGAGAAAGGCTATAAGCAATAGAGCTGTCTTAGTCTATTCCCAAATTTATCATTTTCAGGCTCCGGTAGCATCTATAGAATCTTTATTTAACCTCTTGGGCATGACCAAGAATTTCTTGATGGGATCCGCCACGTGATTTATCCGTGGAATCAATCCAAAATCAAAAATCTAAAATCCTCACGCCCCCGAATTTATCCGTGCGGTCAATCTAAAATCTAAAATCTAAAATCTAAAATCGAATGACTGATAATATCTTAACAATTCCCGGCTATCGCATCATTGAGCAAATCTACAAGGGCTCTAGAACACAGGTTTATCGAGGAGTTTCTGAGTCAAACCAAAAAGTAATTATCAAACTGCTATTGAGCGAGTATCCAACTGTGGGCGAACTGGTGCATTTGCGGAATCAGTACACCATTACCAAAAATCTTGACCTTCCGGGAATTGTCAAACCCATTGCACTCTTAAACTACCGCCATGCTTTTGCTCTGGTAATGGAGGATGTTGGCGGTGTTTCCCTTGCTGAGTATACTGCTAATGCTGAAGCGAAGAATTTGGGCGATCGCCTATCAAGTAATTCTGAGGTTTCCTCCCCCCATAATTCGCCCCTACCGCTAGATGAATTCATGCCCATCGCGATTCAGATTGTCCAAACCCTAGAAGGATTATATCACAACCGAATTATTCACAAAGATATCAAGCCCCAGAATATTATCATTAACCCTAAAACTAAAGAAGTTAAATTAATTGACTTCAGCATTTCCTCTCTTTTACCCAGAGAAAACCAACAAATCCAAAATCCAAACGTCTTAGAAGGAACCCTAGCTTATATGTCCCCAGAACAGACGGGACGAATGAATCGGGGTATCGACTACCGCACAGATTTTTACTCGCTGGGAGTCACGTTTTACGAACTACTGACAGGGCAATTACCTTTTAACTCTACCGATCCAATGGAGTTAGTTCACTGCCATATTGCCAAGATTCCAACTCCCCCAATAAATCGGGTTCCATCTATGGGAGTGATGGTGAATAATATCATTATGAAATTGATGGAGAAAACTCCAGAGTTACGCTATCAAAGTGCTGTTGGACTGCGATACGACTTAGAAAACTGTTGGCAGCAATGGGAAGAAAATAACAATATTAGCCAGTTTGCCTTGGGGAATAGGGATATTTGCGATCGCTTCGTCATTCCCGAAAAACTCTACGGTAGAGAAACTGAAGTTAAGACGCTATTAGAAGCCTTCGATCGCATCAGTCACCCCACCCTTACCAACGGGGAGCAAGGGAGAGTCGAAATTATGCTAGTGGCTGGCTTTTCCGGCATTGGTAAAACCGTTGTAGTGAATGAAGTTCACAAACCCATTGTCCGCCAACGGGGTTACTTTATCAAAGGAAAATTTGACCAATTCAAGCGTGATATTCCCTTTTCTGCATGGGTACAAGCATTCCAGAATTTGATGCGGCAATTACTCACCGAAAGTGCGGCCCAGGTGCAGAAAGCGAAAGTCAAAATATTGGAGGCTTTGGGTGAAAACGGTCAGGTCATTATTGATGTCATTCCTGAATTAGAACACCTGATTGGCAAGCAGAAAAAAGTACCCCAACTAGAGGGAACCGCCGCTAAAAATCGCTTTAATTTATTATTTCAAAACTTCATCCGAGTGTTCGCAACAAAAGAGCA
The DNA here is from genome assembly GCF_036705405.1 of Microcoleus sp. B13-B6. NCBI lineage: Bacteria > Bacillati > Cyanobacteriota > Cyanophyceae > Oscillatoriales > Microcoleaceae > Microcoleus > Microcoleus sp. B13-B6. Next base: position 71,609 of record NZ_JAUBUJ010000015.1, on the reverse strand, counting down.
TCCTTTAGTAATTTTTTTGGATGATTTGCAGTGGGCAGACTCGGCTTCATTGAAGCTAATGCAATTGTTGATGAGCGAGACGAATACCCGCTATGTGTTGTTAATGGGAGCGTATCGGGATAATGAAGTTTTTCCAGCACACCCACTGATCCTGACCTTGGATGAGATTCGCAAAAACTCGGCAACAGTCAACCAAATTACTTTAGCACCCCTAGACAAAACTTCCCTGAATTGCCTGATTGCCGATACTCTTTCCTGTCCACCAGAAAGGGCGATTCCTCTGACAGAACTAATTTTTACCAAAACCAAAGGGAATCCTTTTTTTGCTACTCAATTTCTAAAATTTCTTCATAAAGATGGGTTAATTAAGTTTGATGTTACCCCCCCAACCCCCCCTTGGCTAAGGGAAGCAATGGGGGGTTGGCAATGCGATATTTCCCAAGTGAGGACGCTAGCTTTTACCGATGATGTGGTCGAGTTTATGGCGATTCAGTTGCAAAACTTGCCCAGAGATACCCAGAATGTTCTGAAACTAGCAGCTTGTATTGGCAACCAATTTGACTTAGCAACCCTGGCCATTGTTCATAAAAAATCTCAGAGTGAGACAGCGGCCCATTTGTGGAAAGCGTTGCAAGAAGGGTTAGTTATTCCGATTACTGAAGTTTACAAGTTTTTTCAGGACTCGGAATCAGTTGAAGTTGCACAAGCGTCGGAGTTATCGGTTCCCTACAAGTTTTTACATGACCGAGTGCAGCAAGCAGCATATTTTCTGATTCCCGAATCCCAGAAACAGTCCACCCATCTCGAAATTGGGCAACTGCTGTTGAGGAAGGGCGGGCACGGGGGCACCGCCCCTACGGAAGCAGAAATACAAGAGAAAATTTTTGATATTGTCAACCAGTTGAATATGGGGGTGGAGTTAATTGAGTATCAGACTGAGCGAGATCAACTAGCTCAATTAAATTTAATTGCCGGACGTAAAGCTAAAGCTTCAACTGCTTATGCTGCGGCAAATATTTATCTGCAAACAGGGATTGAACTCTTGAGGGCAAACTGCTGGCAAACTCAATATGAATTAACCCTGAATCTCTATATTGCTGCTGCTGAAGCTGCCTATTTGAATGCTGACCTTGAGGGTATGGAACAGATGGCAGCACTGGTTTTGCAAGAAGCCCAAACAATTTTAGATCGAGTTAAAATTTACGAAATTCAAATTGCAGCTCAGACAGCCCAGAGCAAGGTGTTAGAAACGATCGCCGTAGCAAGAGAGGCACTCTTACAATTGGGGATTGAACTCCCTGCCGAACCTGATGAAGCCTTGATTGGCAAAGCGCTACAAGCCCTTGCGGCCCTCCTCGGCAGCAGAAAGATTGAGGAATTGGTTGACCTACCTGTGATGACAAATCCACAGACTCAGGCAGCTATGCAACTGTCTGGTATGTTGTTTCCACCCATTTTCCAGGGAATGCCCGGTTTACTGCCCCTGCTGAGCTCAACGATGGTGAGTTTATCGCTCTCCTTTGGGAATGCGCCCGCCTCGACGGTGGGGTATGCGATGCACGGGATGGTGTTGTGTGCCTTTTTACAAGAGGTGGAAACCGGCTATGGCTTTGGGCAATTGGCACTCTCATTACTCGATAGGTTGAATGTGCCCGAACTCAAGCCCACAGTTCTACTTTTGTTTGGTGGCTGGATTCAGCATCATCAAGAATCTCTTTTGGCAACGATACCGACGCTGAAAGATGGCTTTACGGCTGGCATGGAAACTGGCGACTTTGTAGACGCTGGCTACAACATATATATTTATTTTTATACGCATTTATTCGCTGGGGTAGAACTAGACACTTGGGAACCCGAAATAGCAGGTTACAGGGCTGTTATGGCGCAGTTGAAACAATATTCTGCTCAGATTTATTTGGATATGGTTCAGCAGACGGTGCAGAACTTGAGGGAAACCCATATTCGGCCGGATTTGTTAATAGGCTCCGCCTACGATGAAACGGTGATGATTCCCAAGCACTATCAGGATAATGAATTCACGGCGATCGCCTGTGCCTGCATCTTCAAACTGCTGCTTGCTTACTGCTATGGCAATTACACCGCTGCCCTAGACAACATTACTCAAGTCAAACAGTATTTGATGGGAGTATCGGGATCGGTTTTTGTCCCCATTTTCCATTTTTATGCCGCCCTCACCCACCTGGCACTTTTTCCGGCACAGCCAGCAATTGATGAGCAAACTGAAAATCTTGCCTTAGTGGAAACCCATCAAAGCACGCTGCAACAGTGGGCGCAAAATGCTCCGATGAATTATCTGCATAAATGGTATTTAGTGGAAGCAGAACGACATCGAGTTTTAGGTCAAAATATGAAGGCGATGGATTATTACGATCGCGCTATTAAACTCGCTAAAGAAAATCAGTACATTAATGAAGAAGCACTTAGCAATGAGCTGGCAGCTAAATTCTATTTAGCCTGGGGAAAAGAAAAAATTGCCCAAGTGTACCTAACTGATGCTTACTACGCCTATGCACGCTGGGGCGCCCAGGCAAAAGTTGAGGATTTAGAAAAGCGCTATCTCCAATTACTTGCGCCTATTTTTCACCCTAAAACGAGCTTAAAAAGAGGTCAGACACTTGCCAAAATGATTGCGGAAACTGTTGCCAGTACCAGTTCAGGTGTTTCACAAATTCTGGACTTGGCAACAGTAATCAAAGCATCTCAATCACTTTCAGGAGAAATCAACATCGATAAGTTGCTCTCCACTTTGATGCAAGTGATGATTGAGAATGCGGGAGCAGAAAAAGGAGCTATGATTTTGAGAGAAAGAGATTCTTTCTTCGTCGCGGCTCAATGTGCGATCGGTAAATCGTGCAACCTTCTCTCAACTCCCGTTGTTGACTCTAGCGTAATTCCGATCGCGATTATTAACTATGTCTCGCGCACCCAAGAAACTTTGGTAATTAATGATGCGACGACTGAGGCTACCTTTGCTGCTGACTCTTATATCATCCAGCATCACCCCAAGTCGGTTTTGTGTCTGCCGATTCAACATCAAGGAAAGGTGATCGCCATTCTTTACTTAGAAAATACTCTCGTTACAAATGCCTTTACTCCCGATCGGTTGGCAGTCTTAAATATCTTAGCCTCCCAAGCTGCCATCTCCATAGAAAATGCCCAACTCTATGCCAACTTAGAAGCCAAAGTCGAAGAACGCACCCAAGAATTATCACAAGCTTTAAGCAATCTCGAAGCCACCCAAGAAGGATTGATTCAATCAGAAAAAATGGCAGCTTTAGGACAACTTGTGGCCGGAGTTGCTCACGAAGTTAACACTCCCCTGGGTGCAATTCGCTCGTCGGCAGGAAATGTTTCTAAGTTCTTAAATCAAACTTTAGAACAGTTGCCGGCACTTTTTCAATCTCTCTCCCCAGAAGAAGCACAGAATTTCTTGAGTTTACTTCAGCGTTCCCTCCAACAAGAAGCAAGCTTATCAACCAAAGAAGAACGCAAATTGAAGAGAGCTTTGAGAAGCCAATTGGAAGAATTAGGAATTGACAGTGCCGATACCGTAGCCGATCGCCTAACGATCATGGGCGTTTATAATGAAATTGATACCTTTGTCCCTTTGTTGCAAAGATATGATAGTTTACATCTCCTAGACCTAGCATACAAAATTTCTGAATTAAAAAGAGGTATTGCTACTATCAACACAGCTACAGATAGAGCATCAAAAGTAGTTTTTGCATTGAAAACTTATGCCCGCTACGAACAGTCTGGCGCAAAAACAGCAGCCAGTATTACAGAAGGTATTGAAACAATCTTAACCCTGTATCAAAATCTCCTCAAACAGGGAGTTGAGGTTATCAAAAACTATGCCGAAATCCCGCCGATACTGTGCTATCCAGACGAACTAAATCAAGTTTGGACGAATTTAATTCACAATGCTTTGCAAGCAATGGGTTATCGAGGCACGTTAACAATTGAGTTAACGGCTCAAGATGATCAGGCTAAGATTAGCATTAGCGACACCGGCCAGGGGATACCAGAAGAAATAAAAGGGAAAATATTTGACCCATTTTTTACTACTAAGCCCGCAGGAGAAGGCAGCGGATTAGGACTAGATATTGTGAAGAAGATTGTTGACAAGCATCAGGGAAAAATTGAAGTCGAATCAATTCCGGGCAAAACTACATTTAATGTTTTCCTGCCAACGATCACTGTATAAGCAGGTCAAGGAGTTCGCAAACGATATAAGGTAGTAAGGGGAGCATCTCACCTTTGCAGCCCTCCGCTAGAAATTGGAGTTTTGAGGCAGGAGGCAGGAGGCAGGAGGCAGAAGGAAAGAGGCAGAAGGAAAGAAGAAGAAGGAAGGAGCCAGAAGAAGGAAGGAGCCAGAAGAAGTATTTTTACAAATATGAGATGCTCCCGTAGTAAGTCGGTCGGATTTTGCTTGGTTCCGCGTAAGCTGCCATCTACCCCATAGAGAGGATTGATTTCAAAAGATAAAACGTTTTGAGGCCCCTAACTCCGATTCAACTGACATCTTGCAGCAATATCAATAAGAGGATTTTTCGTGGGGTCGGGCGGGTTTATAGAACCTATTTGCAAGCTTTAAGGCTGTTGGCGAACCCGCCCCTACGGCTAATTGAGAATGGTGCAATATCTCAGATTCAACAGGAAACAGATGTAAAACAGCAGTACGATGCGTTATGCTCAGCTAAGGTGCTACGCAGATAAGTTGGTTGGTTTCGGCGACTGGGGAGGGGGAGAGGATTTGGCGAGCCGTTGACTTGTGACATCTTAAGATAAGATGGGGCCTACTAATACACTTTACTACTTTGGCTACCTTTGCTACTAATAACAATTAAAAAGGATAAAAAATAGATGTCTAAACCAGTTATTTTGTGCGTTGACGATGAGAGAATGGTATTAGACAGTCTCAGGACGCAGCTAGCAGCAGAATTTGGCAATGCCTACATTTACGAAGCAGCCGAAGATGCTGAGGAGGCTTTAGATGTAATCAGCGAACTTTCTGACGAACACACCCACGTGATTCTGATTATTTCGGATTGGTTAATGCCCGGTATTAAGGGAGATGAGCTACTAATCCGCATTCACAAGGAATACCCGCATGTTATTAAAATTCTGCTGACGGGTCAAGCGGATGAAGTAGCCATTGAAAGAGCAAAAAAACTAGCCAACCTTCATTGTTGCTTATCTAAACCTTGGCTGGAATCCGATTTGCTAGAAACTATTAAATCTGGTTTATCTAAACTATGAGCCAACAGGTAATTATCTGTATTGATGATGAGAAAACTGTACTCAGGAGCCTCAAAGCAGAACTGCAAGAGGCTGTTGGCAATGATTATATAATCGAAATTGCTGAAGGTGGGCAAGAGGCATTAGAGTTAATTGAAGAATTGCTAGAGGAGGGGGATGAAATTCCTTTAATTATTTCCGACCACATTATGCCTGATATGAAGGGAGATGAGCTGTTGAAACAGGCTCATATAATTTCGCCTAAAACTATAAAAATTATGCTGACAGGACAAGCAGATATTGGGGCGATCGCCAATGCTATCAACTCTGCAAACTTATATCGTTATATTACCAAACCTTGGCAATCTGAAGACTTGAAATTGACAATTAGAGAAGCGCTAAATAGTTATCTTCAAGATAAACAACTGACAGAACAAAATGCCCAACTCCAGCAAATAAATCAGGAGTTTGCCGAGTTAAACAGCCAGCAAACCGTACTCATTGCTAAACTACACGAAAATGAAAATCGGTTGACACAGTTTTTGGAAGCAATGCCGATTGGTGTGGGTGTCCTGGATGCGGCCGGAGAACCTTACTACATCAATCGGAAAGCAAAAGAGATATTGGGTAAAGGAGTTGTACCGGATAGCAGTTCCAAGCAATTGTCCGAGGTTTATCAACTCTATCAAGCAGGCACCAATCAAAAGTATCCTACGGAGAATTTGCCCATCGTGCGCGCCTTGAAGGGGGAAAGTGCTAGGGCTGACGATGCAGAAGTTCATCAAGGCGACAAGATTATTCCCCTAGAAATCTTCGCTACTCCCATCTACGATCAACAAGGAAATATTGTTTATGCTATCAACACTTTTCAAGATATCACGGAACGCCAAGAAGCTGAGGCCGAACGCAAAAAGTTCATTGAGGATCTCTTTGAGGTCAATTGCAATTTGGAACTTTCACTGGATGCAGAATTAGAAATTGCGGAGGCGACAAGTCGCTTTGTACCCAATGAGTTTTTAGCTTTTTTGGGATGTGATAGTATTGTTGATATTAAATTGGGAGAAGCGGTGGAGTTGGAAATGTCAGTTTTGTTTTCTGACATCCGCGATTTCACTACTCTCTCGGAAAAGATGACACCGGAAGAGAATTTCAAATTTATCAATTCTTATCTGAGTCGAATGGAACCGCTGATTGTGGAAAATCAGGGGTTTATTGATAAGTATATTGGCGATGCAATTATGGCTTTGTTTAGTGAGGGGGCGGATGATGCTGTGAAAGCCGGAATTGCCATGCTGCATACTCTTGCTGAATACAATCGAGAGCGCGCTTCTTTGGGTTATGTGCCGGTTCAGATTGGGGTGGGAATCAATACTGGTTCTTTGATTTTGGGTATAGTGGGCGGGAAAAGCCGCATGGACGGTACTGTGATTAGCGATGCTGTTAATTTGGCTTCTCGGATTGAAAGTTTGACGAAGAATTACGGGGTGTCGCTGTTAATTACTCAGCAGACTTTCGCTCGCTTGACAAATCCTGCTGATTATGCAATTCGGGTAATTGATAAAGTTCAGGTTAAGGGTAAGTCTGAATGGGTGACTGTTTATGAAGTTTTTGATGCGGATTTGCCGGAAGTTAAAGCGGGGAAGTTAGCGACTCTGCAACTATTTACTGAGGCTTTGTCTTTGTACAATATGAATAATTTTAGGGAAGCTGCGGGACTTTTTGCGGCTTGTTTGGGGCAAAATCCGGGGGATAAGGTGGCTCGAATTTATTGGGAAAGGTGTCAGTAGTTAGTTGACAGTTGACAGTTGACAGTTGACAGTTGACAGTTGACAGTTGTCAGTTGTCAGTTGGTAGTTGTTAGTTGGTGATTTTTAGTAATAACCAAGGACTACTGACTGCTGACTAATGATTAATGATTAATGACTACTGACTGCTGACTAATGATTAATGATTACTGACTACTGACTACTGACTACTGACTATTGATTAATGACTAATGACTAATGACTAATGACTGCTGACTACGGTTGTTCGATCGGCAATTCTATGATAAACTCGGCTCCGTGGCCGAGTGCAGACACGCAAGTCAGTTTGCCACCGTGTTCTTGGACAACTTTGTAGGAAATGGACAAGCCTAAACCGGTGCCTTTGTCAGCGGGTTTGGTGGTAAAAAAAGCCTCGAATAACTGCTGGGAAACTTCTTCTGGCATACCGGGGCCGTTGTCAGAAATCCTAATTACAGCAGTGGAGTTTTGGACTTCAGTCCTAATTTTAATCTTGCTGCGGTTAGCTTTGACTTCGGCAACTGAACGCCCTTCGTTGTATTCCTCGATCGCGTCGATCGCATTTCCGATCAAATTCATAAATACCTGATTGATTTTCCCAGCATAACACTCAACCAAAGGCAAATTTCCATAGTCCTTAATTACCGCAATTTCGGGATAGTTGCCTCTGGCTTTCAAACGGGTTTGCAGAATCAGCAACGTTCCTTCAATCCCTTCGTGCAGGTTAACTTTGCTCATTTGAGAATCATCTTTGCGAGAGAAATTTCTGAGCGATCGCACGATTTCCCGAATGCGATCGGCCCCAACCTGCATCGAAGACATCGCTTTGGGCAAATCTTCTAGCAGAAACTCTAATTCGATATCCTTAATTTTATCTTGAATTGCTGCCGGCGGCTGTGGGCAGTGCTGCTGGTACATATCGATCAAATTCAGCAAATCTTCCGTGTAGTGGCCGACGTGGACGAGATTGCCGCACACGCTGCTAACAGGATTGTTAATTTCGTGAGCAACACCAGCTACCATTTGACCGAGAGTAGACATTTTCTCAGTGTGAATCAATACCGCTTGAGTTTGCTGCAATTCGTGCAAAGTATTTTCGAGTTGAAGTTTTTGTTGGGTTAACTCTGTTTGCGATCGCCGCAAAGCTTCTTCACTGCGTTTCTGCTCGGAAATATCAGTAATTAACCCTTCCAAAGCTATCAATTCTCCAGAGTCGGAAAACACTCCCAAACCTTGCTCCCAAACCCATTTTAATTCGCCATTTTTAGAAGTAATTCGGTAATTTAGCTGATAGGGTCGATTTTCTTGTAAGGCAACTTGCACGGCATTCCACAAATTCTCGCGATCGTCCGGGTGAGTCAATTCCGATATAGAAACTTCCCGAGTGCCGATAAATTCTTCAGGAGAATAGCCCGCTAACTGATAGCAACCTTCGCTGACAAACTCCATACTGCGATCGGCATCGTTGCGAAAACGGTAGGCCATCCCCGGCAAGTTGCTCATCAGCGTCGCCAAGGCCCGCTGGCTTTCCCGTAGGGCTTCTTCGGCGTGTTTGCGATCGGTAATATCCGTCATCACCGCCAGCATACAGAGTTCGCCGTCCAAATTAATCAACTCTGCTGACAGCAAACACACCACCACCGATCCCGACTTCATCCGAAACTCGCATTCCTGATTGCGAACAACACCTTGTTCGTGCAAAATTTGTCTAAAATTAAGTCTGTCTTCAGGCCTTACCCAAATATTTAACCCCGGTACTGTATTCCAGGTCGTTTCTTCTAAATCGTAACCAGTCATCGACAGAAAACTATCATTAACTTCAATAAAACGACCCTCATCAAAAGTAGTAATAATCATCGGATCTGGACTAGAGCGAAAAGCCTTAGAAAACTTTTCTTCCGATAAACTCAACTTTTTAATAGCCTCTTCCAACTGACTGGTCCGCTCTTTAACCCGCCATTCCAATACCTCATTAGCCTGCTTCAGCGCTTCCTCAGCCTGCACCCGATAAGTGATATCGCGCACCACGGCTTGCAGCCCTATTTTGCCGCCGATATCCATAGAAGTTAGCAGCACCTCCGCCGGAAACTCAGAACCATCCAAACGGCAGTGCCGCCAGTCAAAGCGGCAATTTCCCGATCGCAGAGCCGTATTAATTCGCTCTTGATAAATACTCCTAGAATCTTGTCCGTCCGGTTGCAACGGCGGGCTAAATTCGGCAGGATGCTTGCCGCAAAACTCCGACTCAGTGCTGCATCCAAATAACTTTAAAGTAGCCGGATTGCAATCCAAAAAACCCTCTTCGTCTAGCAGCATTACCGCATCAGTAGTTGATTCGTACAAAGTGCGAAACTTTTTTTCCGATGCCTGCAAAGAAGCAATCAACTGCATCTTTTCCTCCGCCGCCCGCTTTTGCTCAGTAATATCCTGCATTACTTGAGAAAAGCCCTGCAACTTTCCCCTTTCATCGCGCAAAGGAGTAACAATAATATTCGCCCAAAATCGCGACCCGTCTTTGCGAAGCCGCCAGCCTTCATTTTCGTATCTACCTTCTGCCACTGCCCTGATTAATTTTTCTTGGGGCTTGCCAATTTCAAGATCTTCTTTCGTGAAAAAACACTCCGCATTATTGCCGACTATTTCATGAGTTCTGTATCCCAAAATGCGTTCGGCACCAGAATTCCAGCTAGCCACATACCCATCAGGATCTAACATGAATATAGCGTAATCCTTAACGCCTTCAATTATTAAGCGCAGGCGTTCTTCGCTTTCTCGAAGTCCAGATTCTGCTTGCTTGCGCTGGGTGATATCTTCTACAAAACCTTCGTAGTAGAGCAATTTACCTGCTTCATCGCAGACAGCCCGCGCATTCTCAGCGATCCAAATTATTGTTCCGTCTCGGCGATAAATCTGCGACTCAAAATCCGATACGATGCCCTGTTCTTGCAAAGCATAAACAAACTGATCGCGGCGATCGGGATTGACGTAAAGCTGATGGCTGATATCAGTCAGACAGCCCATTAATTCCTCGGCGGAATTATATCCGTAGATTCGAGCCAAAGCTGGGTTAGCGCTGATGTAGCGACCGGATTGGGTTGTTTGAAAAATACCAGACACAGCATTTTCAAACATACTATAATATTTTGCTTCCATTTGGTGCAGTGCCTCCGCGACATTCAGGCATTCTATCGCTTTATTTCCTAATTTTTGATTTCCCACTTGTGAATACCCTGCTCTTGTGTGTGAGTTGAATATTTTTGGTTTACAGCCTGTTAATTTTGAGCCGTTATTTAGGCTAAAGATGGTGTTTCGCAGCCGGAGACGAGTGTGTTTATTCATCTGTCCTACGGGGCTGTTAGTTGTTAGTCGTTGCTGCGGAAAGTTTACTTGCTCCGCTATTTAGTTGAGGCGTGGCTGGCTGTCACAATCGCCTTGGCAAATAGCTCGGCCTGCGGTGCAGGTGTTCGCTCAAAACCCGCTCCTTGAAATCTCCCTGAATATATTAGCAGTTGAATACCCTGAAATAAGTTAGTAGCAAAGATGTTGTTACAATAAAAGGCAGCTACTTCTACAACCGCCAGAGTCTATTTTTATGATTTGGGTGAGAGTACGATCGACTCTTACCCGAAGCAACTAACCCGCCTGCAAGAGCTAAATGCTCGCTGTCCTTGCTGTCAGTCGATCTTAGATTTTAGATTTTAGATTAAAGTTGACTCCCCAGATGAATCTGGGGCTCTCCTAAAATCTAAAATTTTTTGGTTTCCACAACTCCTGTCGGAAACTTTTATCGGTCTTTGGGTGCTCTGAGTTACTGTTAAGTATTATTGCTGATAAATAATACAGCAGACTGCTGGCAGTTGTACGATCGGGGGTTTGTATGTAAAGTTGGCACAACAATAGGGTAATTGTTGTATCAAAAAATTCATATTCTGCTGCTGCGGGCGGAAAAATTCTGTAGCGGTGCTGGCATTTGGGCAAAAATCTGGGGCCGATCGCGCAAAATGTGGTCGGCAAGTCTGGTAAAATCCCGATCGATTCTCGGTTTGGCCGCAAAGCTCGATCGAGCTAAATTTGACTAGAAACTAATATTAATGACCGATTCTCCTCTACTAGCAACGCCAGAGTTATCCCCTGCTTCAACCCTGACGGCGGATTCTCCTGTGTGGCCAGCCCTCCTCCAACAACTATTAGACAGACAATCTCTCTCACGCGCCCAAGCAGCCGACTTGATGCAGGGATGGCTAGCAGAAGCTATTCCCCCCGTCCTCTCAGGAGCAATTTTAGCGGCCATCCAAGCCAAAGGCATCTGGGCCCAAGAATTGGTAGGAATGGCTCAGGTATTGCATTCTCAGTCGCTTGCAGGCGAGTCGGAGAGCGTTGTCAATCCCAACTCCTCAATCTCCAATCTCAAATTAATTGATACTTGCGGCACAGGCGGCGACGGCGCTTCCACGTTTAACATTTCCACTGCTGTAGCTTTTGTGGCCGCCGCCGGCAAAGTTCGAGTCGCGAAACACGGAAATCGCTCCGCATCGAGCAAAGTGGGTTCTGCTGACGTGTTGGAAGCACTGGGAGTCAACCTCAACGCCGATCCCGCGAAGGTGAGATGTGCGGTAGATTCCGTGGGCATCACCTTTTTATTTGCCCCTGGGTGGCATCCCGCACTTAAGGCTGTAGCGTCGCTCCGGCGCACTTTGAAGGTGCGGACTATTTTTAACCTATTAGGGCCCCTTGTCAATCCTATGCGCCCTACAGGGCAGGTAATCGGGGTGTTCGATCCTAGTCTGGTATCAACTATTGCTCAAGCTTTGGGCGAGTTGGGGACTGAGTTAGCTGTAGTCGTTCACGGCAGAGAAAAATTGGACGAGGCGGGTTTGGGAGATGTGACTGATTTGGCGGTTTTGTCTGATGGCAAAGTGGAACTCACTACTTTAGACCCGGAAAAGGTAGGATTGACACCAAGTGCGATCGGCTCGTTAAAAGGCGGAAATGTTGAGGAAAACGCCGAGATTTTGCGGAACATTTTGCAAGGCAAAGGTACGCCCGCACAAATGGATGTTGTAGCTTTGAATGCGTCTTTGGCTTTTCAGGTGGGAGGTGCAATTCCTATGGGTTCTCACGCAGCAGGAGTTTCTATGGCTAAGGAGATTTTATTTAGCGGTGAATCTTGGTTGAAGTTGCAAGAGTTGATTGAGTTTTTGAAATGAAGTCAGTTGTCAGTTGGGAGTTGGCAGTTGGCAGTTGGCAGTTGGCAGTTGACAGTTGGCAGTTGACAGTTGACAGTTGTTATATCATGTTCGGTCGATTGACCGTGATTCCTGTAGGGGCGGGTTCACCAGCAATAGTCGCCAAAAACCGACAATCTCAAAAACCCGCCCCGACTATGTATGATGCGCGATCGATCGGACATGATATTAGTTGTTAGTTGAGCCGAAAGCAGTTGGTAGTTGTTAGGAAAGCAGTTGCTACAAATAACCAGTAATCAATAACAAATAACAACTAACAAATAATAACTAACCACTAACTTCTTTTTAAGACCGCGATCGAAATTCAATGACATCTTGCTTAATAGTCACATCTTTATTACCAAAAAAGTCGTGACCCAACAGTCCGATTTCTAGGGATGGCGAGACAGCGACAACTACATTGTTAACGGCCAGACCACCTGCTTCCATAGAAGTCAGGCGACCGAGGGGAAAAGTAGCCACTCCGTTGGGAGTTTGTGCTTGCACTGTGCCCTGGAGAACAACCCCCAAGGCTTTAGCCATTGCTGGTGTAATTACTGTGCCACTAGCTCCAGAATCTACCATCATCTCGAACTTTTGTTTGCCGTTAAACGTGACTTCTATGACGGGGATATTAGCCTCCCGGCGTTTGATTTTTGCCTGAAACACTCCCGACTTTGCTGCCGCCGAAGTGGGCGGAGTCAATTCTTTGGGGAGAAAACCGCAGACTGATTGGCTGAGGTTGACGGTTCGGCCTGACGAGCTCCGCATGAAGCATCCCTCACTTTCTTGAGCCACTGCTGGCGAGGAGTTGGCAACACTTCCTACTAAAATTGAACTGCTCAGAGAAATAACTCCTGCTAACACCAGTAAAGGTTGGCGCAGGTTTTGAGGGATGGGTAGAGGCTTTTTTGAGTTGGAGAGTAAAGGCAAGGGAGATTTGCTGGCCATAGTTTGATTAAACGCAGTAGCTCGATCGTAACAGCGACAACTGCCTTTTGGTATAGATATAGAATTTCCGCCCGCATCCTAAGCTGCTGGCAGATAAATTGCTGGCGCGGGGGAGATGGAGAGTTTGCACTTATAGCCTTTCTCAGTAACATGAGGTGCACGCTTTATAAGCGGGCATAGGGCATAGGCCTCCGTGGGCATAGGCCTCCGTGGGCATACCTCACCAAGATTGAGAACTGCTGTATGGCTGCTTTTTGATTACCTGTGGCATAAGTGCCTTGCTTTTGCGAACCATTGCACAAATTAAAATAATATCTGTACATTGCCGACTAGCATCAAATCCCTGGCAGTGGTAAGAATTAAACCAAACGAAAGTAATTAAGGATGCCATGTCACTTTCAACTGCACAACCCGCTCTCCTAGTCCTGGCTGACGGTACTGCTTACCGCGGCTGGTCTTTTGGCGCTGACGCCACCGTCGTTGGCGAGGTAGTATTTAATACTGGAATGACGGGCTACCAAGAAGTATTGACCGATCCCAGCTATTGCGGTCAAATTGTAACTTTTACTTATCCAGAATTGGGCAATACCGGCGTAAATCTTGAAGACGAAGAATCCTCGCGCCCGCAAGTTCGGGGTGCGATCGCCCGGAACGTATGCAGTCGCCCCAGCAACTGGCGCTGCTCACAATCTCTGCAAGACTACCTGAAACAGTACGATATCCCCGGAATTTACGGGATCGACACCCGCGCCCTGACTCGCAAGATTCGCACGGTGGGAGCGATCAACGGCGGCATTTCGACGACGATTCTCGACCAGGCAGAGCTTTTGGAGCTAGTGCAAGATGCCCCCAGCATGGACGGGCTGAATCTGGTGCAGGAAGTCACCACTCGCGAGGTTTACGAGTGGTCTGAAGCCACGGACTCGGTTTGGGAGTTCAGTCCTACAGTCAAACCTGCTAACGGCCAAATGTGGACGGTGGTAGCGCTAGACTTTGGGATCAAGCGCAACATCCTGCGGCGTCTGGCGAGTTACGGGTGTCGGGTCATCGTTGTCCCGGCTGACACGTCGCCGGAGGAAATCCTCAAATACAACCCGGACGGCATTTTTCTGTCCAACGGCCCCGGAGATCCGGCGGCGGTAACGGAAGGGATCGCGACTGCGAAAGCTTTGTTAAAGTCGGACAAACCCGTATTCGGCATCTGCATGGGACACCAAATTTTGGGACTTTCCTTGGGTGCAGAAACTTTTAAACTGAAGTTCGGCCATCGGGGATTGAATCATCCAGCGGGTTTAACTGAGCAAGTAGAAATTACTAGCCAAAATCATGGTTTTGCGATCGACCCCGATTCCTTAGCCCCCGAAGTAGAGATTACTCATCTCAATTTGAACGATCGCACCGTAGCCGGATTGAAGCATAAAACTCTGCCGCTGTTCTCAGTGCAGTACCACCCAGAAGCCAGTCCGGGCCCGCACGACGCCGATTATTTATTCGATCGATTCGTGCAGTCCATGCGAGACAATCAGAAAGTAGCCAGCAGTAAGTAGTCAGCAGTCAGCAGTCATTAGTCAGTAGTCCTCAGAGGCTGTTTGTGTCGATCGCTTCTGACTAATGACTAATGACTAATGACTAATGACTAAAAAACTGTAGACAAAATACCAAAAAACTCCTATAATGAAGCCTCGACTTTAAGCAATATCTAGCTAGGAGGGTGTCATTTCTGAGTCATTGACCCTGACCGTTAGCCTCAGAGGCACTCGCGAAGTCAGGAATAACTGTCAGTTATTTCGCCTGACGGGCCTGCTGGACGCTTTTTCTGAGGCCACTTTTCGGAAGGTAATAAGCAAATGTATTGACGAGGGCCCAAAACACGTAATTTTGGACTTGTCTCAGATAGACTTTGTGGATAGTTCAGGCTTGGGCGCACTTGTGCAGCTTGTCAAAAAAGCCCAAACCTTGGAAGGGACATTGCAAATTGTCTCAAATCCCCGCGTAACTCAGACTGTTAAACTGGTTCGCTTAGAGAAATTTTTGTCTTTGCAGCCTTCGGTTGATGAGGCGGTAAAAAACGTCAAGGATGCTTGACGCCAAAGTGAATTAAATTAGCTATCCGGTTCTCAACGCTGGATAGCAAATTTTTATTTTTGTGCGGGTAAAACAATACCGATTTTCCCAGAAGCTGCGACACGCGCCAGCGGCTATTTCCCCGATTCCTAGAGTTTCGGTGGATGGGCAGTAAAATATGTGTGGCAAACACGCGAAAAAATGGTATAAGAAGTAGAGCATCCCGATGATTGTAAAAAGCCTTTTTTAGGAGTGCGATCGTCGCGCCAAGCTTTGCCTATATATCTCGTTTCGCGATCGGACAGCGAACACTCCTGTAAAAGCTATAATTGCTGAAGTAGTGAAAGACGCAATAAGTAAGTGACTAGAAAAACCAAGCTGTGCGGAAGTTTTATTTAAAAAAGTATGTCGCCGATCGCAGATGACGGACTCAAACTGAGTCTGACGGATATCAGTTTAAATCGAGTGCATCCTGCGAGGGCTACACCAGCAGAAATAGAAAGAATTTCGCCCGCAGCCTGGGCATATTTGGGAGATGCAGTGTACGAACTCTACATTCGGAGTTCGTACTTAGTCCCGCCCAGAAGATTGCAAGCTTATCACGAATTGGTGGTGGGGCAAGTACGAGCCGAAACTCAAGCGCGTCACTTGCGATCGCTCTCTCCTTACTTGAACAGTACAGAATTAGCAATTGTCAAGCGCGGCCGCAATGCTGCTGCAGGCCGTTCTAAGCGAGCAGATCCAGAGATATACCAACAAGCCAGCAGCTTAGAAACTTTGATCGGATATTTGTATCTCACCGATCCCGAAAGATTGACCGAGATTCTGGCACTTTTAGAACTTGAGAATGAAATGATTTAGCAGTTAAGAGTTGGGAATGGGGAGGGATGAATTAACCATCCTGGCACGGCTAACATAAAACCGCAAAAATCTCGATCGGCAAAACAAGATTTATCAGTTATTAACTAGCTATTTGAACACAGCAAAATCCTTGCTCCCTCGCTAGACTATCTCAAATCTCAAAGCCCAAAGATTGCTCCCTCAATCAAGAATCTCACATCTACAATCTACAATCGACTAGCCTTCAGCCAAAACCTTTTGACCACAAGAAACCAATGAGAAAATTTACCAAACCCAACTTTTCGCGATCGAATTCCGACAGCAAGCCATTCAAAAGCGAAGGCCGCCGTCAGGACTCACAACCATCCTCTCCCCGCTTTGAACGCAAGCCCCGTCCCGATACTCGCGGAGTAGACGCCCCTCAAAAGCGATCGACCTTCGCCCCGCAATCGCGAGAAATGCCCGTGCGAGCAATTTTCAAACGGAGAGTCGATTCCGACAGCCAACCGGAAATTCGCAGAAATAATCATTTCAAAGACAGAGACAGCAGCCCGCAGGAATCCCGCGGCAATTATTACCAAGACAGAGACAGAGATAGCAGCCCGCAGCCGGCCCGCAACAATTTCCGAGACAGAGACAGAGACAGCAGCCCGCAGCCGGCCCGCAACAATTTCCGAGACAGAGACAGAGACAGCAGCCCGCAGCCGGTCCGCAACAATTTCCGAGACAGAGACAGAGACAGCAGCCCGCAGCCGGCCCGCAACAATTTCCGAGACAGAAACAGAGACAGCAGTCCGCAGGAATCGAGGGGCAATTATTACAAAGACAGAGACAAAGACAATAGCCCGCAGGAATTCCGGGGCAACCATTTCAGAGACAGAGACAAAGACAGAGACACTCGCCCTGTTGACACTGCCTCAAATACAGTCGTGCAACCAGACGCAGACACAGACGACATGATTTACGGCCGCCATGCGGTGCAAGCAGCTTTAGAAACAAACCAAGTCCTCAACCGGATCTGGGTTGTTCCCCACCTGCGCTACGATCCCCGCTTTCACAGCTTGCTAACCGAAGCCAAAGCCAACGGCAGCATCATTGACGAAGTTGACGATTTGCGCCTCGACTACATCACGCGCAAAGCAAACCACCAAGGCGTAGCTGCTCAAGTATCAGCCTACGAATACCTGGATTTGAGCGAACTGATCGCAAAGGCTAAGTCGGCTTGCGAAGATCCAGTAATTGTGGTAGCAGAAGGACTCAACGACCCGCACAATCTAGGGGCGATTATTCGCACCGCAGAAGCATTGGGATCTCAGGGCATGGTGATTCCGCAGCGACGGGCTGTTGGGATTACCTCAGCAGTGAGAAAAGTGGCAGCAGGGGCATTGGAAAGCCTGCCCGTGGCGAGGGTTGTCAATCTTAACCGGGCGCTGGAAGAACTCAAAGAGGCTGGATTCTGGATTTATGGCACTGCAGCAGGCGTCGGTCAATCTATAGAGACAGTCAAGTTCTCCGGGCCCACTGTTTTAGTGGTGGGTGGTGAAGCTGACGGTTTGAGCCTTTTGATACAGCGCGGATGTGACGGATTAGTTTCAATTCCTTTAAGGGGCCATACTCCTAGCCTGAATGTCTCGGTAGCAACGGGGATGGCTTTATACGAAATTTACCGTCAGCGCGGGCCCAAAAAGTTTCACGTACACGGATCGTAAAGGTGCTTGAAAAAAAGAGCACAACAGAGTAGTTTATTGTGAATGCTGCCCAGAATTGAGCAGCACCACACCCGGAACAAGTAAGGATAGCCGATCGACTGTCGTTACTTGTTCAGGCGAAAGTAGAAGGGGCCAGCCCCCTAGGTTCAAACAGGAATTCGACACCAATCTATTTAGATATATTTAAATAGGTTTGGATCGGTTCTTGGTAGCAGTCAGCCTCGTGTAAATACCAAAAGCCTAGGCGTGTTCGCAGCACCCTGAAAACACCGTCAAATACATTAGAAAAGCACATGAAAGAATTCTTGATTAGCTTGCTCAATTTTTTCGGATTGGCTTGGTGGGTTGAAGTTAAAACTTCAGCGCCGCGGTGCATTTACTATTTTGGCCCGTTCTTAACCCAGGGAGAGGCGGCAACTGCAAAAGCAGGATATGTAGAAGACATAGAAAATGAAGGGGCAGAAGGTGTTAGTGTTTCGATTCACCGCTGCAAACCAATTACTTTGACAGTTGCAGAAGATTTGGGAAAGCTTGGTGATGGAGGGCTGTGGCCGGTTTTGAGCAGTCAGTAGAAGCAGGGGGAATTTTGAGTTTTGAGAGGGCTACGCTTCCCTCGCAACGCTGTGCGGTTTTGAGTTGTGAGTTATAACTTCAAAACTCTTGAGTGTTGGGTGATAAATTGCTTGTGACAAACTCAAAACTCAACAGTCGCAATTGCCAACTGCTTCGGGGTGACTCTCAATCCAACGATCGATGTCTGCGATTACCCGATCGGGAATTTCCCAAGGGAACAAGTGCGCTGTATTTGGATAACACTGCCACTGACAGTCGTGGAGGTGGCGGGCAGTTTCTAAACTGGATGCTGAGGTGATGTGCCGATCGCCCTCTCCGGCCAACACCAAGCTGGGACAATGAATGTCGCCGAGGTGCATCAGTCGATCGTATCCAGCCCTCAGAGCGGTATTTAACGCCTTGGTGGCCGTGTTGGAAGTCTTGAGGTAGGCGGGGGTACCTGCCTGTGCTAAGTAGCGGTAAGGAGTGGCTGTATGCTGCTGTATCAAGTAGCGAAAGAGCGATCGCCTCGCAAAAGTATCAATATTCCACTGCCAACCCGGTATCACCCAATTTATAATTCCCGCTAAACCGGTGTAAAGGTTATCTTGCCAAGAGATGGGAGGGTGACTTCCTCGCGGTTTTGCTGCGGATGCAAGTAAAATCAAACCGGTGACTCGCTGGGGATATTTCATGGCTAATTCCAGGGCTAAAATCCCTCCCAAAGACCATCCGATCACCAAACACCGATCGACTCCTAATCTGTCTAATAGTGCTTCTAAATCGACCAGATGATCGGTCATTTCAAAGAAAGTTGAGGTGCGGCTGTTGCCGTATCCGCGCAAGTCTGGGGCGATCGTCTGGAACCGCTTTGATAAGTGTTCTGTGAATACCGACATACAATCGCCGGAACCGGGATGGCCGTGCAAGCAGAGAATCGGAAACCCTTTGCCTTTGACGGAAACACTGAGTTTTTGATGCGGCATTTTTTAACTGTTTGGGCGGTGCGCTGTCCCGCGCTATAAATTGTATATTCCAGCCGTTAAAAGCTGGGGTTTCGGACAAGGTAATCGGCAATTTTAGAAATAGACTGGCGCATTTGTAGCTCGCCGCTGCGGCTGTCAATCACAGTCATTACATAGGCTTCGCCGTCAATGCTCATCGCCAAAGTTGTGCCGAGCACCCAGGAATTTTGGCCTGTTTTTTCCCCTAACCACTGAGCTTGAGTTCCTTGCAAGGCGGCAAATCCCAGAGCGTGATCGTACTGGCGGTTGAGAGTTTCTATTAATAGTTTAGCACCGGGTGTTTCGCCGTTGTAAATTTGCACCATCATTTCGGTGAGTTCGTTTGCAGTCACACGGTTGCGACCCGAACCGGGGTTGGATGGCATAATTCTTTCCCCCATCAATTTGAAGTTGACGCGGGTGACTTCGTAGCCACTATTATCTAAATATTGATTGATGTAATCCGAACCTAAATAATCGATTAGTTGATTGGTGGCGATATTGCTGCTGCGATAGATCATTTCTTCTAACAGTAGCTGTAGCGGGTAATTGCGATTGGACGTAATCTTTGCCGATGCGTCTTCGGTGAAATTACCGCGAGTGACTAATACTTCCTGGTTCAGACTAATTTTTTCTTTTTCGACTTTTTGCATCAGGGCGACAGCAATCGGCAGTTTAATTAAGCTGGCTGGACTGATAGGAGGTACATCGCCCCGCAGGTTTACGCATTCTCTAGAAAGGTTGCAAATGCCGATCGAAGCTTGAGCCGACAAACCGCTTTCTCGCGCAAGCGCACCCAAAACATCCGATTTTGCTTGCTGCACTTGAAAGGTTGCTGCTGTTAAATTTTCCCGGTATTCTTGAGTTTTTGAGGCAGTGACGGAAGCTAAAAATGAACTTTGAGGAACTTCCTGCAAGTTGTTGAGGGCTTGATGCCAGAAAAATTGAGTTTGCTGCGAAGATGCGATCGACTTATTTTGCTGCCCTTTAGTTTCTACGGCTCGGTTGGCTAAACGGACTGCTTGCTGTAAGTTGTCGTTAGCCCTCTTTTCTACTAATATTTGAGCTTCCACCGCTTGCAACTGCTGTAGCAGTTGTTCTTGAGGATTGGCGGCTGCGAAGGGAACTAAGCCGGAAAGGATGCTTGGTTCTGGGGAGGGAGATGAGGGTTGTTCTAATTCGGCAATTAGCCCATCGCGAATTTTGTAGAGTTCGTCTAGGGAACGCGGGTTAGATGATTGAGAGAATGAACTTGCGATGGTTAACATCTGAACCAGTCCAATGCCGGCTACTACTGCCGCCATCTTGTTGGCGATCGACAAAAAACGCCTGATCCCTCGCATATTTAACATCCTCAACACAACCAAATTCTATATAAGCAGCTATCGTTACATCAGTCAAACGGTTTTAGATTGGAGATTTGAGATTTGGGATTTTAGCCGTAGCCGTAGGGTGCGTCGCCACCCTTAAATCCTCAAAAAAGAGCGACCATCTCATAGCGACGCACCTTTTATTTTAATGAACCCCGGCAACAACCCTCCGTTTCACTCCGCCCAACATTTTTGTGGTAGCAAGCTTGTTGATAAATGATAGAAGGTGCGTCGCCACAAAATAGTCGATTTAATTTAGGGATTTTTAATGGCGACACACCCTACGAATACTGCTATTGACTAATGACTGCTGACTAATGACTTCTGCCAAAATAAAGGGAGCGATCGCACGAAGGCAATCAACCCCCTCTAAATATTGGGAACTATCTACTTTCTGCGCCGCCGTCGCCAGTCAGCACCCAACCGCTTGAGGTAATCCCAGCCGCGTTGGGGCCAGACATGATCGCTACCGATCTTTTCGGCAATCCAGCGAGCGACTTTGGGGCCTGTCCAGTCTCCGCCGTCGGGGGCAGGGCCTAGCAGGGCTTGTCGCAGTTCTTCTTGCTGTTCAGGATTCAGCAAGGATTTTGCAGGAGGGGGCTGGCGGTCTCCGCTGCGGTTTCTGACAGAGTTAGGCCCTTCTCGGTTATAGCGCTGGACAATTTCTTTGGCGTAGTCGTAGTTGAGGCCTACGACTTGGGCTGCTTGTTTGATAGTCCAATTTCGGGACACTAACAGCAGCAAGTGCCAGCGGCGCGACTCTGTGGTGTTTTGTGCCTGCCGGTAGCGAATTTTGAGTTCCTCTGCCGTCAGGTGGGATTCTAAGTGAGCTTTAGGTGGCATTCCTCCAACGGGGCATCGGGAACTTCTTACCATATATCTTTGGTTTTGGGGATAATTCCGGATGAAATTATTTTCCTGGGGATCGTGGCGGCAAATACCTAGCTTTTTTTGCCACAGAGGTCGGCGGCTGGACGCGGATTGACAAATATTAACAGTGCCTATCCCCACCCCGACCGGGGTGGGGATAGGCACTGTGGCTGTTCTATTTTTGTGGGCTGGTAATATGTTTAGGTGGTATAAACTAGAACTTTCTTGGAAACTCTAGTCGATGGACGTACTCCTAGCTTAGAGGGGTAGATAAGCTGAATCGCATATAAATCGAATACTAGAGATGGGCATCCTGCCCTTGCCACAAGAATCTCATACAAATTGACTGTCAAATTAGATACATAGCAGGTTATTACCCGATGTCTTCTTCCTGTAGAATGAAACTATCACTAATTTTGCTCTAGTGGGGGTAGTGGATGCCTGTAGGATTGCCTGAATTTGTTGAGAACCCGGAAAATCGCTGTCCAGTCCTCCTGTTGCTCGATACATCTGGCTCTATGGCAGGAGAGCCAATTAAGGAGTTGAATCGAGGGATTGCAGCTTTTAAGGAGGACGTACTGAAAGATACGAAAGCCTCCCTGAGTGTCGAGGTAGCAATGATCACCTTCGGCCCAGTGCGCCTGATCCAAGACTTCACAACCATTGACCGCTTCACACCGCCACAACTGGATGCTAGTGGCAAAACTCCAATAGGTGAGGCTATTGATTGCGCTTTGGATCGACTTGAAGCCCGCAAGGAGACTTACAAAGCCAATGGTATTCAGTATTATCGCCCTTGGGTGTTCTTAATTACAGATGGAGCACCGACTGACGAATGCTGGCCATTGGCAGCGCAGCGCGTGCGGGAGGAGGAGGCAAAGCGTCGGCTTTGTTTCTTTGCCGTTGGCGTCAAGGGCGCAGATATGAATACTCTCAAGCAAATAGCTCCACATGAACGTCCACCTCTGTCCCTGAATGGCCTGGATTTTCGTTCTCTGTTTGTGTGGTTGAGTACCTCGATGAAACGGGTTTCGAGTGAGAAGATAGGGGTGGCTGTGGCGTTGCCACCTGTCGGATGGGGTCAAATTACTAGCTAGATGCTGAGGATATTTCGTGGATTGGAAAGCGATCGCACGTTCCGCAACAGGAACGAGCCACAAAAAACAGCAGCTACCCTGCCAAGATTACGGACAATTTATCATCTGCCACAATGTAATCTTGGGGGCAGTTGCGGATGGAGCTGGCAGCGCCAAATATTCTGATGTTGGTGCTAAGTTGACGGTCGAGACAGCACTTAATGAACTCTTGCAGCTTGGGGAGTACACCCTCTATTTGCATTATTCCCCTCTACCTCTCCCTGATGAACAAGCTAGAACAATCTTTACCAATACTTTGAATAAAGTAGTAAAAACTTTGCAAGAACAAGCAGCTAGTAACGATTACTCAGTTAATGACTTGGCTTGTACTCTATTAGTATTCTTGGCTACTCCGAATTGGGTTGCTGCCATGCAGGTTGGGGATGGAATTATTGTGGCGCGTCTTCGGGAAGGAGAACATCAACTACTTTTCCCCCCAGATAAAGGTGAATTCATCAATGAGACAACATTTGTTACATCGGCAAATGCCTTAAACGAGATGCAAGTGCGTGTTCTACCAGGTCAGCAAAAGTTCATTTGTGCATCAACAGATGGACTGGAGCGAGTAGCAATTCGGATGAGTGACTGGACACCTTTTCCGCCTTTTTTCCAGCCACTAGAAGAATATATGATAGAAACCAGTCATCCAGAGCAGGAAGACGAATATATTAAAAATTTCCTTGACTCTGAAAGGCTAAATGCTAAAACGGACGACGATAAAACCTTGCTTTTGTGCCTCTATGACGATAGTAAAGTGAAATGACAGTTCTTATTTGTGCCAGTACAGGTCAACCGATCGCCCTAGTAGAACAGATAGCCAGCAGTGGTGAAGGAACCGTTTGGAAAACAGATCGCAATGGCTATCTAGCCAAGATTTATCATTCTTCACACCACGAGCGGGTTAAGAAGCTGGAAGTCATGGTAGCGAACCCACCCACAGAGCGTAACTCACATCTCAATCATATTTCTTTTGCTTGGCCCCAGGAACTACTGACAGATCGGAATGGTTCGGTGTTAGGCTTTTTAATGCCAGAGATCAAAGATGCAAAAGAATTACTAGATGTGTATAATCCACAGCGTCGTAAGAAGCTGAATCTTGAGGTTAATTGGTATTTTCTCCACACGACAGCGCTAAATATCGCCGCATTTATTCAATTAATTCATGCCAAAGGCTATGTCTTAGGTGACATTAAACCACAAAATATTCTGGTTAATAATCGTACTTTACCTTCGATTATTGATACAGATTCTTTTCAGGTTCGCCATCCTAATACAGGTGAGGTGTATCGCTGCTTAGTGGGTACAGAAGGCTTCACACCTGTAGAACTGTTGGAGAAAGATTTTCATACTACAGATCAAACAGAAATCCATGACCGTTTTCGGTTGGCAGTAATTGTTTACTTACTGCTGTTTGGCGCTGAACCGTTTAAAGGAATATGGGTAGGGGAAGGAGATTCGCCGGAACCGAGTGAACTAATCCGCCAAGGATTTTGGCCTTATGCCCCAAACAGTTTGATCCAGTCGGGACCCGTGACAATTCCCCTTGATATTGTGCATCCTGAGATTCAGCGATGCTTTCTCAGATGCTTTAATGATGGGCATACAAAACCACATTTGCGACCAACTGCTAGGGAGTGGAAGAAAGCACTGGAAGTTGCGATCGCTGATTTAACCGAGTGTGACCAGATTACCAACCATTACTACAGCAAAAGTTATGGTAAATGCTATTGGTGCGATCGGGCAGCCCAACTCGGACTCGATATTTTTCCGGGTGTTCCCAGGGTCAAAATACAGCCTACCGCTACTGTACCACCCTCACCATCAAAAGTTTTTGCAGCCGATAATGTACCAGAGTTGCTGAAGCAAAAAGGAAAAATAATTACCGTTGTAGGTCGAGCATTCAGCACGATTCATAATATTCAAAATAATCATCTTCAGTCTTTTTCTATTAATTTTGATAATCCTACATCTTCAAGCTGCAAAGATGGTAGTTTTAGGATAGTAATTTCGGGCCAAGGTTTGGATAATTTAGCCCAAATTCAAGGAATAAAACCAGAAGAATTAAAAAGTTGGAAAAGTCAATTTATAAAAGTTACTGGTATTTTGGATATTTATCAAGCTAAAAAACGTTGCTTTACTCAAGTTACATTAGAAGATCCTGATCAACTAGAGTTACTCGCTGAGAGTGAAGGTAAAAAGTTACTTGGACAAGTTTTCACTCAACAACCTTCTCCAGTAAAACCTACTCAATTTGCTTCTCAACCATCTGCAAAAGTTAAACCCAAAAAAGTTATATACAATAAATATTCACAAAGGGAGTTAATGGCTATGAACTATTATAAACAGGGAATCGAGTTTACTGCTCAAAATTATCATCATGCTGCTATTGGATGTTATAATCAAGCTTTGAATATTAATCCTAATATGTCCGACTTTTATCGCAGTCGGGGAAATGCTTATTTTTATATCCAAGACTATCAGAGTGCTCAGATAGATTATAGGAAAGCTTTGCACTTAGATCCTAGCGACAAGAAAGCTGAATACAACCTTAGTGTTACTCTTAAGTATCTGAAAATCTTATGAATATTTCGGGACTTGTTGATAATTACTAGAAATATATTCAACTTTACAGTATTAGTCTACATAACTTTTCCTTGCACCCAAAGTTCCGACCAGCTATAATTCACGCTGGTCACTGCAAAATCTGGCTTTTGGTGAAATGGACGCTCAACATAACGCACAGTACAATTATTCAGAGATAACTGTGCTGAATCAGAAACTTCCACCAAAGCCAATATATAACTATCAGGTTTATTCAAAGCTGCAATAATTTCATTTCTCGTGACTGTCACCGTACTCGCACCCCGAATTCGACCTTTGACTTCAATAAAACGCAGCCGATTCGTGCCGGGGATGCGCGATTCAATATCGTAACCGCACTTGTCAGCACTTACATCCCTTGGCTGAAAACCTAGTTTTCGTTCCGCCGCCATCACTGCTTCCATAGCCAGTTTTTCTACTTGCTGTTTTTCTTGAGCGAAATTACCTGAAGTTTGTTGAGTTTCCCCTTTCAAATGCTGGATCAAAGCCACAGGTACAATCAATGCACCGCCCAAAACCACTGGCGATTTAGCTGATATATTACGCTCTTGCTCTAACTCTGCCAGTCGCTTTTCCCGACGTGCTTTTAGTTCTTCTGCTCTCCGACGATAATTATCGTAATTGAGTTGTGCATTCGTCTGTACCCCAATTTTTTGCCTAAAAATTTCGGCTTGATTCTCCCAGTAGTTAATTTCTCTAGTCAGTCGCTCTTTTACAGCTTCTATTGTCTTATTAATCCGCTCCGTCCGCTGCTTTTGCACTTGCCCTTTATGCCGCAAAACTAGGTGTTGAATGGCATAATCTCGCGCTTGTTCCTCAATCCCTTTCTGTAGGATGGAAGATTGATTATTTAATATCTGGGGTAGCAAAGATTGTTCGGATTGCAGCAAAGGTCGGTAATCTAAATAGGGTGCGTAACCTGCATTTTTAGCGTGACCTTCTGAGTCAATCTCAACATACTGCATCTGCCTAGAGACAACTCTGAAATTGCCAGATTTGTCCTTACGAGCATCTTGAATAGAATGTTCTAGGTACACTAAAATGCGAACTTGTTCAGTCAAGTCATTCTCATCCACAAGGATACAGCCTTGTTTTAATAAATCACGATAGGGTTCCAAAATTAAATCTATTGTGTGATTTAAGAGTGGATGACCGGGATAGATAAACTCAGCGCGTGATTTACCCCGAAGATGAGCTTGAGCTTTTTCAAAACAAATGTGACGGTAACGCTCACGTAATCGGTTGCGGAGACTAACTGGAATAAAAGTCACTTCATAACATCCCGATTCACCTCCCTGTATGTTACCACCAAGCAGCCGAAAGGCTGCTATAAAAAAGTCTATTATAAAGTGGGGTTGTAGCTTATGCACTTCTGCGCGTTCAATATTTTCATAAATTTGACGCAGCTTAGAAGTGTCCATTAAATTATGATAAAGTGACCGTTTTTCTAGGATCTTTTGAAGGTGCTCTAGATTAAGTTTGTCCTCAATATCTTGCTCTAGTTGCGCTTGCTTGTCGGGCCTATCACCATAGCGAATAGCATCAATTAAAAGTTCCCCTAGTTGTTTACCGTTGATCGCCTCTCCTAAGACATCAAAAACTTTACCTCCTAATGCTTTTCGCGCCACTTCTAATTTTTCCAGCACCCTTTGGAACACTTTTCCCTCTCGTGTATCCACTGCTACCAAATTCCAGAGATGGCAGATTTCTGTTTGACCAATCCGGTGAATGCGTCCAAATCGCTGTTCTAGTCGATTGGGATTCCAGGGCAAATCATAATTAATCATTAAATGGCAAGATTCATGGAGGTTGATCCCTTCACCCGCAGCATCATTAGCCACTAAAACTTGCACCGTAGGATTTTGATTAAAGTCCTTCTGTATGTTCTGGCGATCCTCTTGTTTGATACCGCCATGAATGGTAGCAACTGCTTTTTCGCCTATGATTTCCCTGACACGGAGTACCAAATAGTCCAAGGTAGCGCGATGTTCAGTAAACACAATAATTTTGCGCCTTTGTCCCTGAGAATTAAACATTTCTGGATTATTTTTAAATAGCTTAGAAAGCTCTTCCCATTTTGTATCAGTACCGCTTTTTCGTACTTCTTGTGCCAATTGTACCAATTTTTCTAGCTTATCAATTTCAGCTCGAAGTTCCGCAATAGTTGAAGCTGCCGTAGCTTGATCTACAAATTCATCTTCCAGATTTTCTATTTCAACAACTGGTAAATCTTCTAAATTCTCTGATTTGGGACAGGTGGGTATCTTCAGTAAATCTTCTTCTTTTTGACGCGATTTCTTTTCCAATCGCTCCCGTCGCCCTTGCAAAGACTGGTAAATTGCTTCTGGGGATGATGCCAGTCGTCGCTGTAAAATTGTTAGGGCAAAACCGATGCTCGTCTTGCGTCCCTTCTCTAGTTTATCAGCCCTATTGAATTCTTTTTCTACATATTCAGTCACTTCTTTATAAAGCAGCGCTTCCAAATGTGATAGATGATAAGCTAAAGAGTAAGATAGACGTTCTGGCAACAGAGGCTTGCCTTCCAAATCTACTAAGTCTTCTTTTAGCATCCGTCGCATCATGTCAGAGGTGTCTGCATAATGGACGCCATTACGAAACTTGCCCTCGAAGCGATCGCCGTCTAGCAGCCTCATGAACAGTTGAAAATCTTCTTCTTTGCCGTTATGAGGCGTAGCAGTCATCAATAAAAAATGGCGGGTAGTTTTACTATCTGATAGGATCTTGCCAAGCTTGTAACGTTTAGTTTCTTTCACTTCACGCCCGGAGAAAGAGGCAGACATTTTGTGAGCTTCATCGCAGATAATTAAGTCCCATTCAATTGACTTGATATTTTCTTGAAGTTTTTTCTCTTGACTCGATTTATCTCTTTTTAATTTATCTACCCTAGCAATGACCAAGGGCATCTTTTCAAAAACGTTTTCTGTGAGTGTGGTCTTGATGTCGTTACTAAGAATTTCAAAATATAGCTCAAATTTACCCTTGAGTTCTTCTTTCCACTGGATTGCTAAGTTGCCAGGAACAACAATTAAACAACGCTGCAAATCACCGCGCATCATTAGCTCTTTAATCAACAACCCGGCCATGATGGTTTTGCCTGCCCCTGGATCGTCAGCCAGCAAGAAGCGCAAAGGTTGACGCGGTAGCATTTCTTCATAAACTGCCGTGATTTGGTGGGGATACGGCTCGACTTGTGAGGTATGAATAGCCAAGAATCGATCGAATAGATGGGCAAAGTCAATTCGGAGGGCTTCCGAAACTAGGCGAAATAAAGCCCCATCAGCATCGAATCGCCAAGAATATTTTTGAGTGATAAGTTCTAATTGTGCCTCGTCTGAACGATACAGGACGCGATCTCCTAGATTACCGCTGTCATCAGCTCGATATATTAGTGTGACAGCATCGGCTCCACACTTGGAGACACGTTCTACTGTGACTGTGGTGTTCGGTAGAATTCCTTTAAGCTTAACCCCTTCCCTTAATTCCTCAAGTTTAGCCATGATGAGTGCGATCAGTCCCTTATGAATTGTGAAAAGTTTGTAAATAAATTTATGTGGTTAAGGATACTCCAGCGTCACAAAAAGTCTAGTGGATACCGGATTTGCACTGGGCCATGCACAGCCACAAAAGATCATTGTTGCAGCGGCACTCCTCAATCCACTTCAAAAGGTATATGAAATTAAAATACTCTTCTAATTGCATAGGTGATTTGGGAGTAATAAATAGGGGTTTTTAATGTCTGATTTTAGCATTTAATACGTTCGACCGAAAAAGCAGATCGCCCGATCGAACTTTCGCCACAAAAATAGCCGACTTTGCCTTCGGGCTGTAAGCAGGTACAATTGCCAGCTATATTAACTGTATTGTCTCAAAGTAGAAATGATAAAGGTACGAGCATGGCATCCATCCGCGAGTTGCACCGACAACTGGTCAATAAAGAACGCTCTGCTGTGGAAATTACTCAAGAAGCATTAGACCGAATTACCCAGCTAGAGCCGAAGTTGAAAAGCTTTCTGTGCGTGACGGCAGACAGCGCATTGGCGCAGGCCCATAAAGTGGATGCCCAAATCGCAGCCGGAGAGCAAATTGGCCTGTTGGCCGGTATCCCGATCGCCGTTAAAGATAATATGTGCACCGAGGGCGTTCCCACAACCTGCGCCTCTCGGATTTTGGAGAATTTTGTGCCTCCCTACGATGCCACCGTCGTCTCGAAACTCCAAGCAGCCGGTGCGGTGATTGTGGGTAAAGCGAATATGGACGAGTTTGCAATGGGGAGCTCGACGGAAACTTCTGCTTATCAAGTTACCGCGAATCCTTGGGACTTGGAGCGCGTGCCCGGAGGGTCTTCTGGCGGTTCTGCCGCAGCAGTGGCATCGGGAGAATGCGTCGTGAGTTTGGGTTCGGATACAGGGGGCTCGATCCGCCAACCTGCTGCTTTTTGCGGTTTGGTGGGGCTGAAACCGACTTATGGGTTGGTTTCTCGCTACGGTTTGGTGGCCTATGCTTCTTCTCTCGATCAAATCGGGCCCTTTGGCCGGACTGTTGAGGATTCGGCGATTTTGTTGGGAGCGATCGCCGGTTACGATCCGAAAGATTCCACGAGTCTTAATGTCCCAATTCCTGACTACGCTCAAGCTTTAAGACCCAGTTTGCGACCGAAGGGTCAGATTAGAATTGGTGTAATTAAAGAAACTTTTGGTGTAGGGCTGGACTCCGGGGTTAAAGACGCTGTTACTAAGGCGATCGAGCAATTTCAACAATTGGGCGCCGAAATTCAAGTCATTTCTTGTCCCCGGTTCCGCTACGGTTTGCCCACTTACTACATTATTGCTCCCTCGGAAGCTTCGGCAAATTTGGCGCGATATGATGGAGTTAAGTACGGTTTCCGGTCTCCAGACTCCGATAATCTTTTGGATATGTATGCCAAAACCCGCTCTCAAGGGTTCGGTGCGGAAGTTAAACGCCGGATTGCGATCGGCACTTACGTATTGTCGGCTGGATATTACGATGCCTATTATCTAAAAGCTCAAAAAGTTCGGACTTTGATTAAAGAAGACTTTGAAAAAGCTTTTTCTCAAGTTGATGTTTTAGTCTGTCCCACTGCTCCTACTACAGCATTTAAGGCAGGCGAAAAATTCAATGACCCTCTGAGTATGTATTTGTCAGATTTGATGACTATTCCCGTGAATCTTGCTGGTTTGCCAGCTTTGAGTTTGCCCTGCGGATTTGATGATAAAGGACTGCCCGTGGGTATACAACTGATTGGTAATGTTTTGCAAGAATCTCGGCTGTTTCAGGTGGCTCACGCTTACGAACAGTCTACGAATTGGCACTTACACCACCCGGAATTGCATTAATTTCTGAAAATCGGCGGAATACGGTGGCGGAAGTTAGTAATCGATCTTGGCTAATTGTCTGAATTAATAATTTGCCATTAGCTTTTGAGCGATATCTAATTTCCCGCGTGCTCTATCTATGAACAATCTGCTAGTATTCCTTTTGTCTAAATCGCTAATAGCTTTTGGGATAGTTTTGGCCGTTGCTTATTCTGCTGCTTGTGTATTCCTCTTTGTAGCGCAAGGTAAGTTTATCTTTTTTCCCGCGCGCGCGATCGAAACTACGCCAGATGATTTTCAGTTGCAATATCAAGATGTTTGGTTGCCAATTTCAACTAAAACAGGCGCGGTGGAAAGCGTGCACGGGTGGTGGATTCCTGCATCGGAAAATCCCCCCAGCCCCCCCGAAGCTAGGGGTAGAGCAAGAAAGGGGGAGGCTGTTCCCTCTGTTAACACCGGAGACTCGGATACCCCCCCCAGCCCCCCCTTGCCAAGGGGGGGAGCTAGAGGAGTCGGAACGTCCCCGCAAAGTGAGAGACCGGCAGTCGCTCCGGTTCCCCCCCTTAACAAGGGGGGGTTAGGGGCAGGGCTGTTTGATTCTCACCAAAAACGAGGTTTTTGTAGGGGTAGTGCCCCCGTGCCTACCCCCGCCACCAACCATCGAATGGGGGTTTCAGCCCAAAAGGGCCGGCACGGGGGCACGGCCCCTACCAAGAATGAAACCGCCCTGGGGTTAGGGGGGGTAGTTTTGTACCTGCACGGTAATGCTTCAAATGTGGGAGCAAATGTCGAACACGCTTATCGATTTCATGGGTTAGGTTTGTCGGTATTTGTGATGGATTATCGTGGTTATGGAAAAAGCCAGGGCGATTTTCCGAGTGAATCTCAGGTTTATGAGGATGCTCAGCTTGCTTGGGATTATTTGGTGAAACAGCGGGGGATTAACCCGAATCTAATTTATATCTACGGTCATTCTTTGGGAGGGGCGATCGCGATCGATCTAGCCGTGCGTCACCCGGAGGCGGCAGGGGTAATTGTAGAAGGCACTTTTACTTCGACGCGGGCGATGGTGAATTTCCAAAAAGGGCTGTTTTGGATGTTTCCGATCGATGTTTTGCTGACACAGCGGTTTGATTCTCTTTCAAAAGTCGATCGCCTGCAAATGCCTGTGCTGTTTATTCACGGGGCTGCGGACAATGTAGTTCCAGTGGAAATGACCAAAAAACTGTTTGATGCAGCACCTGAGCCCAAACAGTTGTACATAGTTCCTGATGGAGGTCACACTAATGTGGCACAGATCGGGGGCGCAGAATATCTGCAAATACTGAGCCAATTTTTAGGTTCTTCACAGTAGATAAAAGCTATTGGCGGTAACAGGTTAAGTTTAATATCTGTACCGCCTGCTCGCCCTTCTAACTGTACATATCTAAAGCGGAGCAGTTATCCCGATGATACCGCTTAGTACAACCTTAATACATTCAGCCACCAGTCATTTAAGGCATAGCAGTAATTACAGTAATTGTTCGTGCTTATAGCTTGTTCTTTCTTAACTTCGCAGCCTCGCCGAGATGTTTTTTGGTCTGGCATCCGGGCACCGCAAAGATTGGCATCTGTGAGATTAGTTTTGTTCAATCTCGCATCCCTCAAGTCGGCATTTCTCAGGTCTGCACCGCTGAGATTTGCACCGCTTAAATCGGCTTCTTGGAGGTCGGCACCCCTGAGATTTGCACCGCTTAAATCGGCATTTCTCAGGTCGGTTCTATTTAGTTTGGCGGCGCTCAAATTACTGCATTTTAAATTAGCCAACTGGAGCGATGCGTCTCGCAGAAAACTCTCGCTGAGGTTGGCATTTTCTAAGTTGGCTCCCCTGATGTCTGCCCTGCTCATGTCGGCTTTGCTGAGGTCGGCGTCAGCCAAAAAGGCGTTTCTCATGTTGGCGTTGTTTAAATTAGCTTCCATTAAGTCAGCCGCAGTCAAGTCGGCATCAACTAAGTCGGCCCTGTTGAGAGTGGCGCGGCTCAAGGAAGCGCCAAACAAATCTGCACGGCTCAAGGAAGCGCCAAATAAGTCGCATCCGGGACATCCTCTGGTTTCTAGCAGCCGCTTGACTAGAGACAGATTTTGAGCTTGTAAGGGAAGTGCGGCGCAAAATGGGAGTAGCATTATCGCTGCAGTCAGAATTTTCAGTTGGATTTTGGTCATAGTCGGGGTAAGTTCTGTAACTGCCTTTCATCAACGATTTGTCTGCGGGACTTACGCGCGGGGGACCAAAAACCCGGTTTCCTCGTTAATTCCTCGCTGCCCAACCCAATATTCTGAGCAGAAACAGGGTTGTTTGCGTAAGTCCTAGTCTAGTGGATGGACGCGACTCGACGGTGTAAGGTTCGCTCGCCCTCACCCTCGCGGATATTACTTACGCCTTTGGGATCGCAGCGCCCACTTCCCGGCTCCCGAACAGCTTCCAACGGCCGTCACAAGGCGCTGAATACCAGGGATTCTGGAGCTGGCGACGGCTGCGGCAAGTGACCGACTCCGACAACGGATAAGTATTTGTAATAGATGCAGTTGGATTTTGCTGCCGAGGGCGATCGTTCTCCGTACAGGCGATCGGTAAATAAGCCAATTGGCTTAGACTCTTAAGACATATTGCTGATGCGCTGCCTTCTCTAAAAAAGATAGCATTTTTGTGTGATCCCCGAAATAATACCGAGCAAGCAAGTATAAAAAAAATACCAAATGTCTCGGCGGGTGGGAAAATTGGGTACAGCTAATACTTTCAGACGAGGAAAATAGATGTCGAACAGCATAGATCAACTTGCAGAAGGCGGGAGGGGGATCAAACTCATGTGGCAGATTGCAGACGATCTCAGTTACACCCGGACTCTCGACAATCGAAATTGTTTGTGGCTGAGTAAAAGTTACGAAGTAGAAGATCGCACTCGATCGCAAAATATAAAAAATGCTAGCGTTTTAGATGGGTTAATGAATTTATTAAACACCTGGGATTGGCAGACTGAAACAGAGCAGGAAGAAGAGCTGTATGAAACTTGTGTTCAACATATTAGCCTGCAAGTCAACACAGATGTCAATGCTTTAACTCAAGTTTTGTTGTGGTTTGAGCAGTTGAAATATTTATCGCTCCCCAATGAGGTTTGGTGTAAGTTTCAGTTGGCGTTGGCTGAAGGTTTCACTAATGCAGTTCGCCACGCTCACAAAAAGTTGCCAGTAGAAACTCCTGTTCAACTGGAAATTATGGTGTTTAACGGACGGTTGGAACTCAAAGTTTGGGATTGCGGGCCGTGTTTTGATTTTGATGCTAAGCTAAAGGAAATTAGGGCAGCAGATAGAAATAACGGCTTGGATTTAGAAGTTTTGAACGATGCTTGCTTGATGCCTAGCAGACAAAAAACTTTGGAACCGTCTCTATTCCTAATTGCTGGGTAGCTTTGGGGTGAGGGACAATTAACAGACTGGCACGGTGAAAAATGTGTTATGGTAAAAACGGTGTTAGGGGAAAAGTTACGGGTTTTGTCTCCGCGTGGGTGAGGGGTTTTGAATACGGCAAACCTGCTGCGGCTTGGGTTAAGAGCTATGGTATTGGGTGATTCTATAGCGGTTCGAGAGAAACGGGTGCATCTGTCTAATTAAATATAAAAAACTAAACATTAAAAGTTAAAAATTATTCACACTAATTTTTGAGCTTTTAATTTATCATAGTATCTGGTCGCTCACCCATTACTAATGATTTCCAAAGAAACTTTATTTGTTCTCTCTCTATTTCCCTACTTGGGATTTCTCTGGTTTTTGACTCGATCGGGAAAAACACCCCGTTTAGCTCTGATGGGATTTTACGGGACTCTCGTTTTTGTAGCGGTGACGATTCCCGCCGCTATTTACGCAAAAGTTGCCTACAACGAGTCACTAGCAAATGTCGATTGGCTGCACGGTTCTGCGGAACTATTCTTAACACTTGCCAATATTTTATTAGTTTTAGGCTTTAGAGAAGCGGTGATTAAAGCCAAAGCATCGTCACAGAAGGGCGACGAGGAGCAAGAGTGTCTTTTAGATGGGGGAGAATAGCCGGGATCACCTCAGTTTGGTATTTGCTCTCTGCAGAAATGCTCCAGAATAGCCGTAGTTAACAGTTAAGTGTTGACCTATCAGTTTGTGCTCCGCCAACCTGCAAAATTTTAGGAAAGCACTACAATATATGGAAACTCACATCAAGCACTTTTAGTGTCGTCACCTTGGTTTCTTGCCACGGGCTCAACCTGAGAGCCGAGATTTTGGGTTAAGAAAGCGAGTTTCTCAGGTATTATCGAGAATGGTGCTCTGGGCGTGAGTGGAAACAGACTACCATGTTGCTAAGTTTAGCAGTGGTGGGAATCTCCAGGCAGAAAAAAAGATGAGCTATTGTCTCAATCCCCATTGCCAAAAGCCGCAGAATCCTGACTCAACCAAGTTTTGTCTGGCGTGCGGCTCTAAATTGCTACTGAAAGAGCGTTATCGCGCCATTCAACCTATCGGTGAAGGAACATTTGGCAGAACTTTTTTAGCTGTCGATGAAGATAGGTTGAAAACTCCCTGCGCCATCAAACAATTTTTCCCCCAAGTACAAGAAAAAGCTGAATTAGAAAAGGCAACTGCACTGTTCAAACAAGAAGCTCACCGACTACACGAACTCGGAGAACACCCGCAAATTCCAAGTTTGCTGGCTTCTTTTGAACAAGCCAAACGTCTGTATCTTGTGGAAGAGTTAATCGATGGAAATAATTTGTTTCAGGAGTTGCAGCAGCGGGGAGCTTTTAGCGAGGAACAGATTTGGGAATTGTTGATCAATTTGTTGCCTGTTTTGCAATTTGTTCACGAGCAGCAGGTGATTCATCGGGATATTAAGCCGGAAAATATTCTGCGAAGAACTCCCCAAACCTTGTGGGCGGCGGCGGGATATGGCACCTCAACTCCTGGTAAAGGAAAAGGAGGGGCAAATTTACCTCCATCTTCTGGTGGTATGAAAGGGATAATTGTCGCTGAATCTCCTGCTGTAGAGGGCAAGGCCAGGGGGGGTCAGTTTGTGCTCGTAGATTTTGGAGTTGCTAAGCACATTACCGGCCTTTCTGAGGCGCAAACTGGAACGATAACTGGAACTGCTGGCTATGCGCCCATCGAACAAATTCGCAGCGGCAAGGCGTATCCGGCGAGCGACCTTTACAGTTTGGGCGTTACCTGCATTCACCTGCTAACAGGGGCGGTACTGAAGGATTTGTTCGATGCTTTGGAATGCAAATGGATTTGGCGATCGCACCTGGCGCAAAAAGGCATAAAAGTCAGCAAAAAATTAGCAACTATTTTGAATAAATTGCTCAAAGATTCGGTAAGAGAGCGATATCAATCCGCTGCTGAAGTCTTGCAAGACTTGGTAAATGTTGGGCAATATCCCCGCTCTCAAATCAGTTATAATTCGCCCACGAAAATAGCTATTAATTCGCCAGTAACTAACTCGCAGCCCCATAAAGCAACCGCCGTCTCAGCCGCGCCGCCCGCCAAGATTCATGTTGCGCCATCCGCTGGCAATCCGACATTTTTGTCGTCTAATAACTGGCGGTGCGATCGCATTCTCCACGGTCATTCAGCCTCGGTTAATGCTGTGGTTATTAATCCTCAAGGCAATATTCTCGCTAGCGCCAGCGATGATAAAACAATTAAGCTGTGGAACCTGGAAACAGGTGAATTCATCCATACTTTTTTCGGCCATTCCGCAACGGTTGATGCTGTGGCAATCAGCCCAGACGGGAGAATGATGGTTAGCGGCAGTTTTGACAGAAAAGTCATTGAGTGGAAGCTGGATAAAAAGGCGATGATTCGCGAATTTTACAGCGATTTTGGTTCGCCGTACAGTCACCGATACGGCCCCGTGTACTCGGTGGCTTTTAGTTGCGACTCTGGAGCGATCGCGAGTGCCAGCGGCGACAAGAGTATTAAATTGTGGAATCAGCGCAACGGAGAATTGGTTCAAAAACTTTCGGGACATTCTGACAAGGTTTTATCTGTTAGTTTTCGCCCTCAAAGTATGATGCTTGCCAGTGGTAGTGCTGACACAACTATCAAGATGTGGCTGGTAGGTATTGGGGAGAGTGTACGGACTTTTGTCGGTCATTCAGATTGGGTTTATGCGATCGCATTTAGTCAAGATGGAAAGACGATTGTCAGTGGAAGTGCCGACGCTACTGTTAAATTGTGGAATGCCGATACAGGGGAATTGATTAATACTTTGAGGGGGCATTCTGATGCGGTGATTTCGGTGGCGATGAGTCCAGATCGCGAAACTATGGCTAGTGGCAGCCGAGACGGTACAGTTAAACTCTGGAACCTGGAAACAGGAGAATGTTTGTGCTCTCTTGCTGGGTGCAATCCGGTGGCTTTTAGTCCAGACGGTCAAACTTTAGTCACCGGTGGGGATGGCGGCGAAGTGTTAGTTTGGCGGGCGTCTGTTTAGTTGGGCGAGATAAGTGACATACTTGTGAAGGCGATCGGTGTCAGTGTCAAGTAAACGACTGGCCCAAGAATATACATTAAGTTGCGATCGCATTTCTCGAAACACCGCAGCCTCCCCGCGATTGTCTAGAGGAAAAACCCAAGCATCAAATTTAGCCGACTTGAGACGGCTAACAGTTCCCTCGCCATCTTGCACCCACAATTGACGGTTAATGCGAAAGGGTTGACACGAATATTCACCGACAACAATTCCCCCCACAGAAACGCTAGCATCTTCTCCCCCATAGGAAAGTTCTTCCAAAAGGGCTTTGAGGTCATTGAGTTTTTCGCCGTCTTGTACTTGCTGCAGTGTAAGCTTGACAATCACCATTTCTAAAACTTCCACAGGTTTTGTCGATCGTACAACGTTGACTGGTTCCGCCGGCCAATGGTTATTTATTTCCGGTTCCGCCTTCTCGATTTCCTCTTCAACCTGTACTGTTTCAACGGGCTTTGCAGTGTCTACAATTATCTGAATTTCCTCGCCATCTTTCTCTATTTTTCCACTAATCAGTAAGATAGCATTCTCTACAATGTAAGGTTTCACTTGTTCGTAAGCCTTGGGGAACACCACAGCTTTTATTTGAGCGGTCAAATCTTCTAATTGCAAAATTGCCATCGCCTCGCCTTTTTTTGTCACTACCATTTTGATAGCGCTGAGCATGACAATAACTGATACTTTCCCCTTTTTATCTGCTAACTGTTCGAGAGTCACAACATCGGGGTCTTCGTTTACTTGCATGAGAAACTTTAGGGGATGTTCTGACACATAAAAGCCAAGCAGTTCTTTTTCTAAACGCAATTTCTCCTGTTTTTCATAATCTTTTATTAATTTAGATTTGGGCGCGGACTCATAGGTATTGACTGACTTCCCGAAGCTATTCGCACCTAACAAGTCAAAAAGATTGCCTTGGCCGCTTTCTCGGTCTCTTTTGCGCTCTTGCGCCCATTTCATCACTCCTTCGAGGTCGTTTACTAATTGCTTGCGGTTGTTTTCAATTTTATCAAAAGCACCGCATTGAATTAATGCTTCTAAAGCGCGGCGGTTGACAGAATGGAGATTTACGCGATCGCACAAATCAGCCAACGATTTAAACTTACCTCCTTCCTGCCGCGCCGCCAAAATATTTTCAATTGCCGATTCTCCCACATTTTTAACAGCCGAAATTCCAAACAAAATTTTATCTTTTGCAGCGCCAGTCATCTGTTTCGGCATCGGTGTAAAAGTAAGTTCCGAACTATTAACATCGGGCGGCTCCACCTCAATACCCAGCTTGAGACAATTGGCAATATATTTCTGTACTTTATCCTGATCGCCCCTGTTAGCAGTCAGCAGCGCAGCCATGTATTCTAGAGGATAATTCGCCTTTAAATAGGCAGTTTGATACGTGATATAGGCATAGGCCATTGAATGGGATTTATTAAAACAGTTAGATGCCACCAAACTATTTTCTAGGATAAAGTTATGTTCTCGTTCAACGCCTATGTCATAGACTTCTTGAGTTCCTAGGGATTTTCGACTAATAATTTTTACCATGTTTGTAACTCCTGAGAATAGCCTCTATTTTAGTTTTCTTTCGTTGCAATCCCAAGCGGGGATATTGATACACAAAATCATAGAATGCTTGTATATTTTTTCGACTAAAGATTCTCCAATAATAAACTTTTTTTAATTGATGCTCTTGTACAGAACCCATCCCTAGGTGCATTGCTAGTTCGCGGGCAAATTCAAAGGAACCAACAATGCAGACTAAACCGCCACTTCTACCTTTGTTTGCATAAGCACAACCGTCACCGTCAAAATAGCCTAACACATAAGACCCTAAATATTTTAAGTTAGGGAAATAGGTAACTTCCGAAAAAGTTCTTCCTGTTATGATGCCGTAGCCCTGTAAAGAGCTGGCCAGCTTTTCAGAAGAAAAATTTATTCGGTAGTGAGGAGCATAATTTTGAGGCTGAATAACTCTAATTTCACCAGAGTATTGTAGCTCTATGCTGAGCATTTCTGTAAGTTCTTTGTCAATAGATTCAAAAGCTACATAATTAGTTTGAGTAACGCAGCCATCAGCAGCTATCAATCCTAATAAATAAGCTTTAGCTTGAGAGTCAATTACATCAAAATAGCTCTCATTTAAAGTATAGCGGTTTCGCCGCTTAGTATTAATGTCGGCTTCTTTTAAAACCCTTGAAACTGCTCTTTCGCTCACACCAAGGTAGTTAGGAATGTCTCGACACTCCATGCCGTGATTAAAAGCAGAAATGATTTGTTCCTTGTGTTCCGATTTTAGCTGCCTATAGTCGAGATACATTTTATATATCTGAGCTAGAGTTGATTTGTTTTAAGTCTAATCCTTGTTCAAAGATTTCGTCAATGGGCAGCATTTGACCGCCAACAGTCATAAACTTGTGATCTTTTGTGGCGCGAATTATCGAGCCATCTTCCAGGCAATACTCAAAGACCTCCTGCTGCCCCCGGCGATGCCACTGTGCAATTGACTGTGTATAAATATAACCGTTGCTATCAACACTATAAACAGTACATTCAATTTTTTCCTCAACAATTTTGCCAATAGCCATCGGCCCATATTCCACAGTCAATATCTTCGTGTCATAGCTCAAGCAATATTCCGCGAATTGCAGCATCTGTGCGAACAGTTTATCAGCTATTCTTTGACTGACTCCATTCTTAGTTGCGCCGTCGATAAACGTTTCTTTTTGCTTCTGCATTTCATCAGCTTTCTTCTTGCCCATTGCCCGCCGCAGCAAGTCAGCTTGCCCCAAAGAATATCCCGCCAAATCTTGAGCCATCCGCATAATTTGCTCTTGAAAGCAAAGCGTTCCGTAAGTCTCTTTTAAAATCGGCTCTAATAGCGGATGATCGTACTCAACTGTTTTACCGTGCTTGCAGTCAATAAACTGAGGAATCAAACCTGCATCCAGCGGCCCAGGTCGGTAAAGTGCCAAAATAGAAGAAATATCATCCAGACAGGAAGGTTTGAGTTTTTTCACTACATCCAGCATTCCCGATGATTCTAGCTGAAAAATACCTTCTAAATCTCCTCTTTCTAAAAGTCTATAGGTTTTATCTACATCATCGGGTAACTTTTTGATTCGGCCAAAAGTCTCTTGAGCTCTGCGCTCTATATCAGAAGGTAACATTTCTGGATCTACAATTAGATTTTGGGTTTGCTTAATATAATCAACAGTTTTCTGGAGCGTTGTTAAATTTTTCAATCCCAAAAAGTCCATTTTCAGCAGCCCCAAAAATTCCAAATCTTCCATGAAATATTGGGTAATCACAGCCCCCTCATTATTCTTTTGCAGCGGTACAAGTTCATCCAACGGCTCGGAAGAAATTACCACACCTGCCGCGTGAACACCATAGGTTTTGTTAGTTCCCTCAATACGAATTGCCATGTCAATCCACTGACGAACTGGGACTTCAGTACCTGTTTCTGCATTTATGCAAATTGTATTTTCATAGTTGTCTTTAAATTCCTGTGCAGGTGTTTCATTGGAAATCATCACTTTAAGTTTTTCCGGTTTTCCCCTGGACACGGGAATTAATTTTGCCATTTCGTCGGCTTTTTTGTAGGGAATACCTAAC
Organism: Microcoleus sp. B13-B6; assembly: GCF_036705405.1. Classification (NCBI taxonomy): domain Bacteria; kingdom Bacillati; phylum Cyanobacteriota; class Cyanophyceae; order Oscillatoriales; family Microcoleaceae; genus Microcoleus; species Microcoleus sp. B13-B6. The sequence continues at coordinate 30,746 of NZ_JAUBUJ010000015.1, read as the reverse complement.
ACCCTGGCAACATCTTTCAAGACAGCTTTTGATGTCATTCTGTTGAAAGTAATAATTTGCGCTACGCGGTCGCTACCATATTTTTCAGTAACGTATTTAATCATGTCGTCCCGCCTTTCTATGCAGAAATCGCTATCAATATCTGGCATGGATTTCCGTTCGGGATTGAGAAATCGCTCGAATAGTAGTCCGTGATGTACGGGGTCTATATTGGTGATTTTGAGGACGTAGGCCACTAGAGAACCTGCGGCCGAACCGCGTCCCGGCCCTACTGGAATATCGTTGTCTCTCGCATATTTTATGTAGTCCCAAACTACTAAAAAGTATTCTGAAAAGCCCATCTGCTGAAGCATTTTCAGTTCGTATTCTAGTCTTTGTTTGTAGACTGGGGGGATTTCATTTCTGGTGCGGGCTTTGAGGCGTTCTAACAGTCCCAGCCAGGATATTTCTTCTACATAAGTATCGGCTGTATGTTCGGGGGGAATTGGAATTGTGGGAATCCGAGCTTCTCCTGTGAGCTCGTATCTCGATACTTTATTTGCGACTTCTAGGGTATTTTCGATCGCCTCTTTGATTGTTTCATCATCCAAATGATCTCGAAACAGTTGCGCCATCTCCTCTGCGGACTTAAGATATTCAGTACCGCTGTAGCGCATCCGCTTGTCTTCTTCAATCAGTTTGTTGGTGTTAATGCACAGCAAAGCATCGTGTGCTTCTACGTCGTTGCAGGAAATATAGTGAGAATCATTGGTGGCAATTATTTTAATCTTGAGTTCGCGGGCAATTTTAACGATTTCAACATTAACAATCCGGTCTTCCGGGGAACCGTGGTCTTGAATTTCTAAATAGTAATCTTCCCCAAATATTTCTTGATACTCTTTGGCGACTTCGCGGGCCTTATCTAGCTTGTTTTGCAGAATGTTTTGGGGAACTTCGCCACCCAAACAAGCACTGGTAACAATTAAACCTTCGGAGTATTGTTTTAGCAGTTCCTTGTTGATGCAAGGTCGGGCAAAAATACCTCTTTCAGGCATTCCCTTTAAATGGGAAATTGTGGTTAGTTTGACGAGGTTTTTATAACCTTGGGTATTTTTAGCTAAAACAACTTGATGGTATTTTCTTCTACCTCGAACTTTTACTTCAATGTCGCCGTTGACGACATACATTTCATTGCCAATAATCGGCTTGATATTTTTATTTCGGCAAACTTTGATTAGCTCGATCGCCCCGTACATCACCCCGTGGTCAGTAAGGGCGATCGCGGGCATCCCCAATTCCACCGCCCGTTCTGCGAGCTGCTGTAGCTGAGAAGCCCCATCTAGTAAGCTATAATCGCTGTGAATGTGCAAACCAACGAAGGACATAGGGATTTTAGATTTTAGATTTTAGATTTTAGATTTTAGATTCTACACTATCCGCGTGTCAAAGGGTAAAATAAAAAAACAAAGTTTTATGTTACTTTTGAGATAATTTTGGTGGGGATACGATGTCGCAACGCATCAGTTCGCCTCCGCCGTATTTGTTAACAATTATCAATTGTTGAGTTACGAGTTCACAGTTATGCGTTAAAATATTGAGTGCTAGAGTTAAGCATTAGCTGGAATTTTTTAAGTGCCAAGCAAGGTAATTAAATGCTGCACAATTATCAATTAGCTCTCGAAGAAATTCCCCCACTGGCTCAAACTATTGGGCAGCAGTTTAGCAGTTTGCCTCAAGTTGTAGCCGTCGTTTTAGCAGGTTCTCGAACAACTATAGTTACGGATGAGTCGTCTGATTTTGATTTTTACGTGTATGTTAAAGATGAAATTTCTGTTGACATACGGGAGGCGATAGCGAGACAATTTTCCGATCGCATCGCCATCAACAATCAATTTTGGGAACCCGGTGACGAGTGGATAGATATTAACACTGGTTGCGGTATAGATATTATGTACCGCAAGCCCGAATGGATCGAAGAAGAACTCGATCGCATCCTGGTCAAACATCAAGCATCAGTAGGTTATTCAACCTGTTTTTGGTGGAACGTTCTCACCTCATTATCATTGTATGACAGAGACGGTTGGTTTCAGCAATTGCAAGCCAATGTGGATCGACCTTATCCCGAACAACTCCGTCAAGCAATAATTGCCAAAAATTATCCGATTTTGCGCCACCAGATTTTTTCATTTCGCCACCAGCTAGAATCCGCTGTTTTGCGCCGCGATTCAGTAAGTATTATCCATCGAACAGCAGCTTTTTTAGGCAGTTATTTTGATATTGTTTTTGCTGTTAATTCTATCCCTCATCCGGGCGAAAAGCGTCTGGTAGAAAGGGCAACAGCTTTGTGTTCAAAATTGCCGGAAGATTTGGAGAGGCAGATTCACAGTCTAACTAATTCTATTTCGTTACCTGCAGGCGATCGGCAAATTTTACATTGTCTTGATGGACTGGTGGACAGTCTCGATGGATTGTTGATTGAGGCAGGTTTAATTGCTACTAATTCTTTCGCTAACTAGGTAAGTGCAAAAAAACCATAGTTCCATATCCTAGGGTTAGCACTGTGTAGACCCCTAAATATCGATCGAGCTTTTACAAATTTGCTTGTTTCAAATAACCTTCCAAATCTTTAATCCGTTCTTGCGTCACTCTGGCCCTGCAATAACCGTAGGTAGAAGCCGCCAAACTACCGCCTTCAAACTGCCCTTTTGCATACTCACAATTTTCATCTCGAAATTTAATCCAAGTACGCTGTGCCGCAGTCAACCTCTGCTTTTGTCTACTGCTGATTTTTGCTTGCAGTTGCTGATAGACTTGATTGAGCTTTTTGTCGGCCGCCTCAAACTCTTGACTAGAACACATATTCATGTCTAGCGTGGTTTGAGGACTTTTGCAGTTAGGTTGTTGGGCGACTTGTACGGGAATGTTGCTCGCTTGGCTGGGAAGCAATAATCCGGCTGTCAACAACAGCAAACTTGCGACAAATTTTACCCAAATAGTGCTATTTTTCACTTAGTTTCTCCTTTTTTTAATCTTTAATTTTCTCTGCTGGCTGAGCCGATCGCCAAATCCACCAAGCTGCCGCCCACAAAGTAAAATTGCCGATGAGAGTCATCGCGGCTTGCAGGGTAACGATCCATTCTAGGGCGGGAGAGTTGTCAAAATAGTGCCATGTACAGGCACACATAGCGCTGACGAGAGCGGGCAGCATTGCGGCGGAAAGGGCCCACCAAGCTCGGTTTTGAGTGACTTCGCCGTAAGTCCAAATTAACCAGATGGCGGCAATCCACTCGACGACGCTAGAGACGTGAATAATCCAGGTGGGAATTGACAAAGCGTGCATTTTTTGTATGGTGAAGGAAGATGAAAGATTTATCGATCGGGACTTACGCAACTGTCATATAAAATATGATGAGTCAGTCGATTTTAGATTTTAGATTTTAGATTTTAGATCTACTCCACAGATGAATCTTGGAGCTTGAGCTTTGGTCTAAAATTTTAGGAGCATCCACGACTTAAGTCGGGGCTTGTACCTGTTTTTGGGCTGGTCATATAATTTTAGATTAGCGATTCGAGATTTTATTAGATTTGCGATTTGAGCTGACTGATGACGTAAAGCCTTGAAGCTTGATGACAGTAGCATTTTTTTGGTAGTAGGAGCAAATCTCAAATCTCAAAAAAATCTAAAATCTAAAATCTAAAATCTAAAATCGTTAGATTCCCCATCACAAACAAATAAAAGAGTAGAAATGCGAGCAATTTTGTGCGGCTATTACGGTAAAGGCAACGGCGGCGACGAGGCGCTGTTGGCATCGCTACTGCAAATGTTACCAGATGGCGTGACGCCGATCGTCCTGTCTGGCAATCCTGTCGAGACCAATCAGCGGTACGGGGTAGCTGCGCGCGATCGCATGAATGCCTTTCAAGTTATCGAAGCACTCCGCACCTCCGACGCCCTAATCTGGGGCGGCGGTAGTTTAATCCAAGACGCTACTAGCATTGTGAGCCCTTTCTATTATGGGGGTTTAATGGGATTAGCGCAGCAGATGGGCTTAAAAACTGTTGCTTGGGCCCAGGGAATTGGGCCTTTGAAGCGCGAAATGACTCGCAAGTTATCTCAGCGCTGTTTTGCTGGATGCACCGGCGTCAGCGTGCGGGATAAAGGTTCAGCTACTTTACTTGCAGATTGGCAAATTCCCTTTACTTTAGCGCCCGATCCCGTGTGGGCTTTGGAGAATTCCCCCGTGTCGGGTTTGTGGGATTTACCTGCGCCCAGAGTGGCTGTTTGTTTGCGTTCTCACTCTACACTAACTCCCGCCCGTTTGTCAATCTTAACTCAAGCTTTAGTTGACTTTCAAAAAGCAACACGCACCTTAATTTTGCTGCTGCCTTTTCAAGCGTCTTACGACTTAGAAATCGCGAAACATTTGCACGAAGCCCTGCCCAAAACGAGCCGCATTCTCAGTTTAGAAGACCCCAGAAAATTGAAAGGAGTGTTCCGGGGAGTCGAAATGGCGATCGGGATGCGCTACCACAGCTTAATTATGGCAGCATCCGAAGAATGCCGCTGTTTTGCTCTCAGCTACGATCCCAAAGTCAGTCAATTGATGGATGAGTTAGAAATGCCGGGATACTTATTATCAGAATTGCCAGAAGATCCTTATTTAATCAGCAAAACCTGGATCGAACACTATGCTAACGGCGACGCCTTATCGCCAGACAGGATAAAATTTATAGTAGAGCGATCGCTCTTTCACCGCGAAGTATTGCGAGCCGCGCTCCAGCAGTCTCCGTAAGAGGTAAAATACCGTGACAGCCAGTACAGCCGACTTAAAAATTACCTGGGAAAAATTGCCAGACGACTTCATTTTAGATGAGGAACCTGTGGCAAATATCGACCAGCCCTTGCTCGCTGCAGCGTTGCGGGAAATCTTAGAAATCGCAGGGCTAATTGTAACAGGAATATTAGTTGCCCCAAACATGGGAATTTGTGCGACAGTAGACAGCAAGCTAGTTATCAAAGCTCCAGATTGGTTTTATGCCCGCAACGTCCAGCCGCTGGAAAATCAAGAAATTCGCCGCAGTTACACTCCCAACTTAGAAGGGGAAATTCCGGCGATCGTGATGGAATTTTTATCAGCTACTGCCAACGATGAATATTCTCGCAAAAAAACTTATCCCCCCGGCAAATGGTTTTTTTACGAGCAAATATTGCGAGTGCCAGTCTATGCACTTTTTGAACCAGCCGCCGGAGTGTTAGAAGTCTACCATTTGGATTCATCAGGAAAGTATGAAGTACAACCACCCGATGCTTTCGGCCGTTATTGGATTTCTGGAGTTGGATTATTTATAGGTGTTTGGTATGGCACAAAAGCCGAAAGAACCGGATATTGGTTGCGGTGGTGGGATGAAAGTTCAGAGATGTTATTGTGGGGTGCAGAAATGGTAGAAAGAGAACGGCAGGAAAGGGCTATCGCTCAACAACAAGCCGAACAAGAACGGCAGGAAAGGGCTATCGCTCAACAACAAGCCGAACAAGAAAGGGAACGGGCCGAACAAGAACGAGAACGATCGTCCATATTGGCCGCACAATTAAGAGCATTAGGCATTGAACCAGAAGCTTAAAAAATAGGCGAGGCTATTCTAGCGAAAATCATTGCCAGCAGTTCTACCGCATTCTTAGTAAGAGGTAAAATACCATGACATTCAATCCAATTCAATTCAAAATATCCTGGGAAAAATTGCCAAAAGATTTCATTTTAGACGAGCACCCCCAGCAAGATATCGACCAGCCTTTGCTCGCCGCCGCCTTACGGGAAAGCTTAGAAATTGCGGGGCTAATTTTGGAGGGAACATTAGTTGCGCCTCATCTGGCGATTTGTGTAAATTTCAACGATAAGCTAGTTATAAAAACTCCCGATCTGTTTTATGCCACCAACGTACACCCCCTTCCCGATCGAGAAATTCGTCGCAGTTATACCCCCAACCTAGAAGGAGACATTCCGGCAATTGTCATGGAGTTTTTGCCAGAGAATCCTCCTAGTTATCAGGATGAATATTCTGCAAAACAAACTTATCTACCCGGAAAATGGCATTTTTACGAACAAATATTACAAGCTCCAATCTATGTAATTTTTGAACCTGCGATCGGAGATTTAATAGTATATCATTTGAATTCATCAGCACAGTATGAAAAACAGCAAGCCGATGCAAACAATCGTTATTGGATTGCCGGACTTGGGTTATTTCTGGGTGTTTGGCAGGGAACAAAAGCCGAAAGAACGGGATATTGGTTGCGGTGGTGGAATGAAAGCGGAGAGATGTTATTGTGGGGAGCAGAAATGGTAGAAAGGGAACGGCAGGAAAAAGCAAATGTTCAACAGCGAGCCGATCGACTAGCCGCGCAATTAAGAGCAGCAGGCATTGAACCCGAAGCCTAATGCAATAATGAGCAATTTAAAATTGTCCCTCTGCAATTTAATATTGCTCATTAATTAAAAAGTATTGAACCACCTCGCAAAAATCAATATTTATCTGCGTTAATCCACGTTCATCTGCCTTCATCTGCGGTTAAAAATTACATTCAGGAGACAGCAAAATTGGCAAGAGTAAGAGTGCGGGAACACGTCAATCCCCTATCAATTAAATATCAAGCATCTGCAAGTCCCCCGGATTGGACTAAAATCTATTCCGACTTAAATTTACCGCTGCATTTAGATATTGGCTGCGGCAGAGGACGGTTTTTGTGGCACATGGCGCAAATCCAAACAGACTGGAACTTTCTCGGATTAGAAATTCGCGAACCTCTGGTAGAAGAGGCGAATCTTTGGCGCGACGAAAAAGGCTTGACAAATTTGCACTATTTGTTTTGCAATGCGAATAGTTCCCTGAAGCCCATTTTAGAAACTTTACCCGCAGGTATTTTGCAGCACGTTAGCATTCAATTTCCCGATCCGTGGTTCAAGAAAAAGCACCACAAACGGCGGGTGGTGCAGCAGGAATTAGTTAATGAATTGGCAACTTATCTGGCAATTGGCGGTGAAGTTTTTATCCAGTCAGATATTGAGGAAGTAGAAAGAGAAATGTGCGATCGCTTTTCATCTCACCCCAGTTTTAAACGTCAAAATGATGGCGAATGGTTAACCGAAAATCCCCTGCCTGTTGCTACAGAAAGAGAAATTGCTACTTTGAAACGGGGCGAACCAGTTTATCGAGCACTCTATCAAAAATAATGCTTGCTTTGGTAAACTCACCTTTGTCATAAATGTTATAACTTACATCTTGCACCTTGGTTAGGAACAGGCAAGATGCCTGTTCCACAAAACTTAATTTTCTTGTGGAACGGGCATCTTGTCCGTTAGGAACAGGCAAGATGCCTGTTCCACAAAACTTAATTTTCTTGTGAAACCGCTTTCCGGCCTTTTCCACAAAACTTACTTTTCTTGTGGAACGGGCCGGAGAGCCCGTTAGGAACAGGCAAGATGCCTGTTCCACAAAACTTAATTTTCTTGTGAAACGGGCATCTTGTCCGTTAGGAACAGGCAAGATGCCTGTTCCACAAAACTTAATTTTCTTGTGAAACGGCTTTCCGGCCTGTTCCACAAAACTTAATTTTCTTGTGGAACGGGCATCTTGCCCGTTCATAAAGGAATTATTTTTAACTTAAACCCAAGACGGCAGCCACATCCGAATTTTCCATTCCATTTGCGACAAAGGCAGTCCCAAATAGATAGGCATCCAGAAAATAAAAGCACCCAAAACCAGAAAAATAATTGTTACCCCCATCCCTCGGAGTCGAGTTTGAGGGCTGTGCAGCCACCTGTCAACCCACCAAGCAAGTGCTAAGCCTGAAAACACAGAACAGCCCATATAATGGTACAAAAATATGCAGCGAGTCACCTTCACCCAAGGCAGCAAATTAGCAGCCCAATTAACTATTAAATATAACGCCAGCCACATTTCAGCAGTCGGCGGAAACAAAATCGGCCACTGCTGTTCTATCGTGTCAACAGAAGCCTCGCTGCGCGTTTGCAGCCACACCAAAATCCGGTGAACTAAAACTCCTATTACTAGCAGTAAAGCTAAGGTTGATAGCCACCAAAGGAAGGGATTTCCCATCGCGTGAACGTCAAAAATTGCCTGATTTGCACCTTCAGGTAAAGGCGGCAAAACCGGATCTGGTTGGGCATTGCTGCTAGCAGTTTTGTAGAAGTAAACTATGGGGCGTAGCATCAAAGGCCAACTGTACCACGTGGAACAGTAAGGATGTACATCTGGGCCACTTTTAATCCGCTGGTGATAAGTCAAAATTTCCGTTTGCATCTGCCAGAAATTGGGAGTTGGATTAAAGTGCAGGTGAGGAATCCAAGAGATGCTGTAAACTAGAATAGGAATAATAGCTAGACTCAAGCCGAGTTCTATAAAATTGAGTTGAGTCAGTTTTTGTACTGGACTTTCGGCAGGAATTAGAGGTGAATCTCCCTCGCGGCTTTGTTCTTCATTTCCTCTGTTACCCTGGATGAAACGAACTGCCCAAGCACAGATTAAAATTAGATAAGTACCGAAAAGAAACCACAATCCGTTCCATTTGATAGCCGCAGATGCGCCGAAGCCTATCCCGGCTAGTACCAGCCAAAGCCAGCGCTTTTTCCCTTCTGCTTCTACGGATTTTAAAATAAATAACTGACCTAAAATCCCAAATAAAACCAGATAAATGTTGTTCAGCGCGTAGCGAGACTCAACTAAAAACAAACCGTCGCAGGCCATCAATAAAGCAGCAATAAAAGCAAAGGTGCGGCGCCGAACTAGCTGATAAGCTAGGGCTCCCACAACTAGGGGAATAAAGGAACCTGTGAGAGCATTCAGCCAGCGGTAATCCCAAGGGGAAAGCAGGGAGCCAGCCATACTGTTGACGGCAGTTTTGCCGAAGGGAAGGTGAGTGCCGATCCAAATGCCGATCGCAATTATGTACTGGCTCAGAGGTGGGTGAGCGTTGAAAAAAGGAGTTTTTGTGAGATAATCGTTGGCAAATTTAGCGTAATAAACCTCGTCAAATACTAAAGTGTTAAATCGCTCTAGTTCCCAAAAGCGGAGAGTTAAGGATAGGAGGAACACAGCGAGCATGGCTAGGGAGAAAATAACATTCGATTTGTTAAATTGTTGTTTTTTGATTTTCATAAAACAGCAGCAAATAATAGATCCTAAATTTGAGGGCGATCGCTAATTTAAAATTCCTGAGTATAGAGTAACGTAAAATAGGACTTTTGCAGAAACCGAATTTTTGAGGAGAAACCGGGTTTTTTTGAAATACCCAGTTTCTTAAACCCGGCTTCTAATAATGCTTGGAGAGTGCAGCGAGAAGCAGTAGCGACTATTGTTTCACCAAATGCTCCCGATCTAATTGGCAAGCAGGAAGGAAAAGGGTGCATCACAAGGTGCGATAGATTATGATAGCAGCTAATCATGTCTTTTTTGAGCGAGTGCTTATGAATCCCATACTTTCGACTTGGGGGCGTTGGGGGTTAGCTGTAGGTGCGACTATCCTGATGGGATCTGCCGCCGCGCCAACTCCCCAGACATTTGAAAGTTTTGCTGATTTCTGTACCCACAAAGAGAATTTGACCCCTGAAGCCAGACATACGGTGGAGGTGTTGCTATCAAAAGCAAAAACACAAGAGTGCGATCGCGCTCAAAAAACCCTGACTAATCTCACAGAACTTTCCCTAATTCGCAATCAAATAGTCGATATCAAACCATTATCAAAATTAACCAATCTGAGAGAACTCAACCTCAGTAGAAATCAAATAACAGATGTGCAACCCTTATCGGGACTGACTAATCTGAGATTTCTCACCCTCACTTCCAATCAAATCTCTGACGTGAAACCATTATCGGGACTGACTAATCTCACACTACTTTACCTAGCTGACAATCAAATAGTCGATATCAAACCATTATCAAAATTCACCAATCTGAGAAGGCTCAACCTCAGTAGAAATCAAATAACAGATGTGCAACCCTTATCGGGACTGACTAATCTGAGATATCTCGTCCTCAATTTCAATCAAATCTCAGACGTGAAACCATTATCGGGACTGACTAATCTGACAGAGCTTTTCCTCGAAGCTAATCAAATCGTAGATGTAAAACCTTTAGCGGGATTGACTAATCTAACAGGGCTGTCCCTCGCATCTAATCAAATTGTAGATGTGACACCTTTATCGAGAATGACTGAGTTAAACTTTCTTTATTTGAGTGGCAATAAAATTGCAGATGTGAAACCATTATCGGGATTGACAAATCTGATAGTGCTTTTCCTCGCATCAAATCAAATCGCAGATGTGAAACCTTTAGCGGGATTGACAAATCTGCCCACCCTAGACCTCAGTAGAAATCAAATCGCAGATGCCACACCTTTAGCGGGATTGACAAATCTAACTAACCTAGACCTCAGTAGAAATCAAATCGCAGATATCAAACCTTTAGCGGGATTGGTATATCTGACAACCCTCGATCTCAGTAGAAATCAAATCCCGGATGGAGAAGCCGATCGATTAATTCAGAAAAACCAACAACTATTAAATCAAAAAACAGATGAAGCCGAGCGATTGCTTCAGGAAGCTAAGCGACTATTGGCTCAGGAAACAGCAGCATCTTACCAGGATGCCTTGCAAAAGTTTGATGCAGCGCGTTCGCTTTATCGAATGCTTAGAAATTGGGAGGACGAAGCTTACACGCTGAATCAAATCGGCTTCATTATTAATAGATTAGGAGACAGACAGCAAGCCCTGAACTACTACAAGCAAGCTCTTTCTTGGCATCAGACTATACGCGATCGCCCTGTGCAAGCCCTCATCCTCAACAACATTGGGGCCGTCTACTATGCTTTGGGAGAGAAACAGCAAGCCATCGACTACTATAACCAAGTCCTTTCCTTAATTCGGGAAATGGGCGATCGCCCTGAAGCAAGTATCAACCTCAGCAACATCTCGAACCTACCCGCAAACAGCGATAGATCTTTGGTCAATCGCACTGCGGAAGCCACCACACTCAACAACATCGGCTTAGCCTACAACGATTTGGGAGAAAAACAGAAAGCAAAAGAGTATCTTAACCAAGCCCTTCCCTTATTCCGGGCTATGGGCGATCGGACTAAGGAAGCCACTATCCTCAACAATATTGGCATAGTCTACTATGATTTGGGAGAAAAACAAACAGCCCTCGACTACTACAAACAAGCCCTCGATTTGAGACAAAAAGCGGGCGATAGGCGTGGAGAAGCCAACAGCCTCAACAATGTAGGTAATACTTACTCAGAATTGGGAAAACTGGAGAAAGCAGAAGAATATTTCAACCAAGCCCTGCCGCTGTTTCGCACTGTGGGCGATCGTCCTGGGGAAGCCCTCACCCTCTACAATAGGGCTATTCTCAAAGGCGATCGAGGCAATTTAATCGCAGCCCTCACTGACATTGAAACCTCCATCAAAATCATCGAAAACCTCCGCACCAAAATTACCAACCACGAACTCCGTATCTCATACTTTGCCACGGTACAACACTATTACCAGTTATACATTGACCTGTTAATGGAACTGCACAAAACCAATCCCAACTCTGGTTACGATCGCAAAGCCTTAGAAGCCAGCGAAAGTTCCCGTGCCCGCAGCCTTCTCGAACTTCTTCAAGAAGCAAACGCCGATATTCGGCAAGGTGTCGCCCCGGAATTATTGCAGCAAGAACGCAATTTACAACAGCAACTCGATGCCTTAGAAACACGCCGAATCGAAACTCTAAGCCGCCCCAATCATACCCCCGCAGAAAAAGTAGAATTAGACCAAAAACGGCAAACTTTACTAGGACAATATCAGGACATTCAAGCCCAAATCCGCTCCACCAGTCCCCGGTACGCCACCCTCACCCAACCGCAACCTCTAACGCTGGCACAGATTCAACAACAAATCCTCGATGACAATACCATTTTACTCCAGTATTCTTTAGGGAAACATCGTAGCTATCTCTGGGCTGTGACTAAAACCAGTATCACCAGTTATGAATTGCCCAAACAGGTTGACATCGAAAAAGCCGTCCGCAATTTCCGCAATGCTGTGACTAACCCGCGCTACCGAAACATTCCCGATCGAGTTGCTGAAGCTAACAACACGCTTAGTCAAATTATTTTACAGCCCGTAGCAGCACAACTCGCTCAAAAGCGCCTGCTGATTGTTGGCGATGGCATTCTCAATTACCTCCCCTTTGCCGCCCTCTCGCTCCCCGAAACACCCGGTAAAAATCCGAATCCGCCTTTAATTGTAGACCATGAAATCGTGCTGCTGCCTTCCGCTTCCACCTTGGGAATCTTAAGACAAAACTACAATGACAGACAACCCCCAACTCGGACTTTAGCAATGCTCGCCGATCCAGTTTTTAGTCCTAACGATGAACGAGTTAAAAATTCTTCTTCAGCCACCACTCAGCAAGCGGTAGAATCAGCAAATCTCGGTTTAAGTCGCTCCAGAGGGGACAATAACGTACAGTTTGACCGTTTAAAATTCACTCGCCAAGAAGCTCAAATCATTCAAGCGTTAGTACCAGCTAATTCTCGCACCCAATCCTTGGATTTTGCAGCCAGCCGCGCCGCAGCAACCAGTCAGAACTTAAGCCAATATAAAATCATTCATTTTGCCACTCACGGTTTAGCGAATAGCACTAACCCGGAACTATCAGGAATCATCTTGTCGCTGATAGATGAAAAGGGCAACCCTTTAAACGGATTCCTGCGACTGACTGATATTTTCAATCTCAAATTAGCAGCAGATTTAGTAGTGTTAAGTGCCTGTCAAACAGGATTAGGGCAGAACATTCAAGGCGAGGGCATGGTAGGATTAACGCGGGGATTTATGTATGCTGGGGCGAAGCGAGTTGTGGTGAGTTTATGGAATGTGGATGATGAAGGAACGGCTAACTTAATGTCGAGTTTCTATCAGGGAATGCTGCAAAAAGGGTTAACGCCAGCGGCAGCCTTGAGGGCGGCGCAACTGGAAATGTTGAAGCAGGAAGAGTGGCGTTCTCCTTATTATTGGGCGGCTTTTACGCTTCAGGGGGAATGGCGATAAATTTTAGGGAAAACAGTTATGATATCAAGTCAGGTTAATTGCTGATAAATCTTATATGGTAATAGTCGAGCAAATTTTTGCGATGTGGCAGAATGCTTTTTGTGATTGTTTTTGTACGCTGCTACTGCCATTCTATCCATTGCCTCACAATATTTTCTAGTTCCCCAGCAAACGAATCAGTTGCATAAAGATCAAAGTTATTAATCATCTCGCTTTTTTCTAAGGGAGACTCAGCTTGAAATATAGATTCATCTAAGTTAAAAAGCGATAATTGGCGAGACTCGTCATCCGATGGATTTTGGTGTAGGGATGTTTGCTGGCTGACAAAATCGCCCATCCGTTCGCAACCCTTAGCAAAACGGCGCAAAGTAGTTGCGATCGCCTCAGAACTATTATCAATTCCTATCCATCCCCTCCCAAACTCCGAAGCAACACTCAAAGTCGTACCCGAACCGGCAAAGCAATCGAGCACTAAATCATCAGGATTTGATGAAGCTCGAATAATTCTACTAACTAGATCGCGGTTTTTCTCAGTTGGATAACCTGTAATTTTAATATTCTGATTGTGAGCATCGCGAAACTCTAGCCAAATATCTTGTACGGGAATCCCGCTACTGCTATCCAAATATATCTTGCGACGGGGATTTCCTGTTGCAGACCAATATATTTCCCCTCTAGCATCCATTTCATCTAGTGTTTGAGGTGGAAATTGCCAATGCTTTCCTGGTGGCGGATTCATCCCTCGCCAAGACTTTCCAGTTTCGCCATTTCGCACTCCAGGCGCATGAATCGGAACCTTTTTATATCGCCGTCCAGTTTCCTTTTCAATGTATTCATATTCTTTGTTGGCGCGCTTATCTGTCCATTCTTCAACAGGACGATTCCAGACATAAGTATCTGATTTACTATAAAACAGGATAAAATCTGAAACATTGCCGTAAGTCTTTTTTGTGTAGTTCTTTGGATTACATTTTTTCCGAGTAATCCAATTTCTAAAATTACGTTGACCAAAAATTTCATCCATAATCACCTTGATATAAAAGGCCATTTTATCATCAAGATGGACATATATTGAGCCGTCATCAGCTAATAACTCTCTCAAGAGTATCAACCTCTGACGAATAAATTCAATATAGCTGTTCCCTCCTAATAAGTCAGAATAAGCCTCAGTCTGAGAACGTGATTGAAACACACTTTTAGTTGCAAAAGGCGGATCTATATAAATTAATCTTACTTTACCTTTTACTGAACTATCTTTAAGTAAAGATGCTAAAATTGGTAAATTATCTCCATAGTAAAGACGGTTTTCATTTGCCAGACATAGCTGTTCATTGCTAGACCACAGTTTTACACATTCAGCTTGATGAGTGTCTAAAACTTCACTTGCAGGCACTTTTCCTGGATATGAAAAGCACGCATCCAAGCTATTATTTAATGGGCTTTCACTAAAATTAGATGCAGCTTCACCCTGCGATTGTTTTTTTGAAATACCCGTAGCCATTGTCACTCCTATTTTCAAGAACGCAGCCATTCCACTGTAATCCGATCTGGAACCATACGCAGTGTCAATACAATAATCTTATCTGGCCAGCTATTTTCAATATTTGCGTAGTCATCCCACATCGATCCGAGTAAGAGACCAGGCCCATCATTCAGGAAAATTACTTTAGTTCTTAAGTTATGATTTTGTGTATAACTGAGGATTTCATCAGCGCAGCTACGATAACCACCTGTTCGGTCGTCTTCTTGTGCACCGCCTCTATCTGAATCATATCTTGCCAATCCTATTGCCAGCAAGTCATTTTCATTAATATCGTAAATCACAAAATCAACAGGACGTTTTGGGTTGGGATAGTTGACGAAGACATTTCCCATCAGGATATCTTTTCCAGCTCGCTCTGGCCCTCTGATTGCCAAGTAGGGAAAGTGTAAGCGGAATAAGGAGAAAAATCTTTCAGTTAAGTCGTATCCCTTTTTTCCGCGACTTTTGTATTCCCACAATAGAGCCGACATTGCCTCATCGGGAATTGGACGAGTCAATCGATTTTAGATTTTAGATTTTAGATTTTAGATTGACTTGCGCGAGATAAATGCTCTTTCTTGAGGATTTTAGATTTTAGATTTTGGATTGATTCCACGGATAAATCACGTGGCGGGTACCACCTTTGAAATTCTTGGTCATATAAGCAGCTTGAACTTCTTGAACAGACCTAAAACGTGCTCCAAACTGATTGCAAATATCCGCTGTCTTTTTTTTCCTTCTGAGCATTTCAACTGGAATCTCAGGGCTAACATACTTGCGAAACACCCTAAAAAGTTGAACTCGCATCCATGTGCTGGGAACCTCTGAAATCTGTATAAATAGACGCACTGATGATTCAGAAGTCCTGAGTAATTGCCCAAACATTACTAGAACAGGTTCGTAAAGTTGGCAAGCCTCCTGCAATATATCGGGATAGTATTCTCCGGCAGTCAAGGTGATCCAGTTGTGTCCATCTGCTTTGTAGTCTGCAAAAGAGTTGCGTCTTCCCGATATCATATTACTCACCCTTCATCTCAAAATTAACTCCTTGGTAAAGTTCGCTTAATTGAATTTGAAACTCGATCGCACTTAATGTCATAACTTCATCCGCCGTTGTATATTCTGTTAATACCCATTTATTTTCTGAATTCTTAGCAAATTGTTCAACATAAAATTTATATTGGTCAATCATAATATATTCTCGAAGACTGGAGATAGATCGATAATACTGAAATTTATCGCCTCGGTCATAATCTTTGGTTGAATTTGACAAAACCTCAACAACCAGCACCGGATTAGTTACCGTAGTCGTACCGCTGCCCTCATAAGCAGGCTCTCCAGAAATCACCATGACATCGGGATAAGTGTAAAGGCGATATTGCGACATCCACAAACGCACGTCACCCATATACACGCGATAGTTCGGCATTCCCAAAGTCAATTTAAAGCGGGCATAAAAATTACCTGCGATTTCATTGTGATTGGTTGTTCCACCTGTCATTGGCACTATTTCTCCATCGCGGTATTCACTTTTAAACTCCGCAGCTTCCTCTAATTGCAGATATTCTTCGGGAGTGCAGTAGCGTTTTTCTGTTTGT
The DNA here is from genome assembly GCF_036705405.1 of Microcoleus sp. B13-B6. Classification (NCBI taxonomy): domain Bacteria; kingdom Bacillati; phylum Cyanobacteriota; class Cyanophyceae; order Oscillatoriales; family Microcoleaceae; genus Microcoleus; species Microcoleus sp. B13-B6. The sequence continues at coordinate 14,538 of NZ_JAUBUJ010000015.1, read as the reverse complement.
ACAACCATAATATCCTCAGAGCGACGCCCATCAAGACTAATCTAACATTATATCCAAAAAAAGCGGCTCCGCTTGTCGCAGAACCGCCGTCACAGAGGATGAAAAATCAAAACTTAACGCACAGCACCCTGTACTGAAGGTGATTCAATTGTTTTCATGAAGTACAGCTTCACTAATTGCCAGCCGTTCGACAGATACAAAGGCAATTTTTGGAAGAACTGCAAGAATTTCGGAGTATTAGAAGCAACAATTGCAGTCAACTGCTGATTGTTCTTGAGGCAAATATCCAGGCGTTCATAAAATTCTGGATTGTTCACGTCAAGCATGACAGGGAATACGCGGCCTGCTGTTTCGTTGGTCTTTTTAATCACTTCGATGTCGTATTCGCGAGCATCGAGTCCGAGCGATCGATAAAAACCGGCGCGCTGGATATCATTGAGATACATTGTCGCGAACACTGACAGCAAGAAGAAACGGCACCAAAGCTTAGCGCGCCAATCATTCAACATCTGAGGCTGAGCTCTCATCACCGCATCGAAGAAATCTCCGTGGCGGTTTTCATCCTGGCACCAATTTTCAAAGAATCGGAAAATCGGATAAATCTGGTCTTCAGGATGGGCTTTTAAGTGCTGATAAATCGTGATGTAGCGCCAATAACCGATTTTTTCCGACAAGTAAGTCGCGTAGAAAATAAACTTCGGCTTAAAGAATGTGTAACTGCGGCTCTTTGTCAAGAAACCCAAATCCAGGGACAAATTAAAGTCGGACAGCGCTTTGTTGAGGAATCCGGCGTGCCGCGCTTCGTCGCGGGACATCAGGTTGAAACCCTCGGCGAGCACTGGATTTTTGTCTTTGAGCCTGCGTCCCAATTCTTTGTAAAGCAAGAACCCAGAAAACTCAGCGGTGCATGAACGTTCTAGAAACTCAATGAACAACTGGCGTTTTTCGCCGTCAATGTGATCCCAAGATTGAGCGAACTCCTCATCCCGCACGAAGTGGTTTTTGTTGTAGTCAACGCGGAACTCTTGGATAATTGCTTCTAGTTCGGCTTCATTTACCGAGATGTCCATTTTGGCCATCTCGTCAAAGTCGGTTGTGTAAAATCTCGGCGTGAGAATAGTTTCTTTGGCTGGGGCTTTCACTCCCGGCCGCAGTTCTTCAAAAGTGGGTTTTTTGAGGGAATCTACCATATTTTTATTGGATTTCTGCTTATAACTACTCGCTTGTTTCCATTGTCGGGTACTGCGGGCGATCGCGCTCGTGTATTTCCGGCCAGCGCTGGCGGCGCGCTTGGTTTGGCGCTCCGTGTGGAATCTAAGTCTAAGCTGCTGTAATTTCCACGCCCTCCAGTTTACCAAGCTCTCGCCCGCGCAAATATGTTGCTGGCGTTAAGAATTGCTACGCAAAATTACTCACTGGGCATGGGCATGGGGCCTGGGGCATGGGGCATGGGGCCTGGGGCATGGGGCATGGGGCATGGGGCATGGGGCATGGGGCATGGGGCATGGGCATGGGGCATGGGGAATTGGGGAATTGGTAGTAAATAACCAATAACTTCGGACAATACACAAATATCTGCTGGTGTCAAGCTGTTTAAACACGAGATAGAAAGTACAAAATGTATAGAGGGACTCCAATTCTTAGAATAATCAGGCAGGACGGTCAGAAAATGAGCAATTTAGGTGTTAGTTACCTTTTATGGGCAGCTTGTTTTTTCGGCCCATTCGGACTCCACCGCCTCTACAACGGCAAGATTGGTACGGGTTTGCTGTGGCTGTTTACCTTTGGTTTGTTTGGGTTTGGGCAATTGTTTGATTTGCTGTTGCTGCCGAACATGGTGGACGAACACAATGCCAGTCTCAGGGGCAAACTCGGCGTATCTCGCGAAGGTATACCCCTATATCCCAGCAGCGGGGCGATCGCCGCGACATACCCCAAGCCAACTCCAGACCAGTTAGGGGTTAAACTCCTGAAGGCAGCTTATACCAAGAACGGAAGATTATCTGTCACCCAAGGGGTGATGGCAACCGGCGCTACTTTTGCCGAAGTGGAAGAGGCTTTCACGGCACTGCTCAAAACCGGTTATGTGAGTATCGAGAACGATCCCGTCACTGGCGTCGTGATCTACCACTTTCACGAACTTTAGCTGCTGCGGGTGCGTTGCCTAGGGGATTTTGTCTATTTTTCCAGAAGCTAATCGCTGACGCACCCTACTACTTGATATTGCTGAGCGAGCAGTTGTTGCGGTTTTTCGAGTAAGCATTGCCGACAAAATCGGCTAGAATGTTTGTTTGTCTATATAAGCAGAAAGTATTTAGCGTCATGGCAGTCCCTAAGAAGAAAACCTCCAAATCCAAGAAGAATATGCGTAAGGCCACATGGAAGCGCAAAGCTGTAGTGGCAGCTCAGAAAGCTCTGTCTCTGGGCAAATCTGTTCTGACTGGGCGTTCCAACAGCTTCGTGTATCCCGGCAATGAAGAAGAGGAGGAAGAATAGAAACGGCATACCGGGCATGGGGCGAACCCGATGCCCGATCGATCAATCCTTTTTTGCTGCTGGTAAAATCAGCATGGCATCGCCAAAGGAATAAAAGCGGTACTGATGCTCGATCGCTTCTCGGTACAAATCCAACAGCCGAGGCCTTCCAATCATCGCACTTATCATCATCATCAAAGTAGAGCGGGGCAAGTGAAAATTGGTAATCATCCCCTCTACAACCCGCCACTTGTAACCAGGGTAGATAAACAAATTGGTCGGGCCGCAAAAAGGTTGCAAGGAAAAATCGCCACTCGCGGCGGCTGCTCCCTCTAAAGCTCGCACTGCTGTTGTACCCACCGCAATGATCCGCCCGCCTCTGGCTTGAGTTTCCCGGATTTTCTCGACGGTGGCGGCGGGTACTTCCACCCATTCGCCGTGCATTTTGTGAGCCGTCACGTCTGCCACCTCCACCGGGCGAAACGTCCCTACTCCGACGTGTAAGGTGACAAAAGTTTTTTCGATTCCCCGCTGTTCCAAGCGGCTGAACAATTCTTCGGTGAAGTGCAGGCCTGCTGTGGGGGCCGCCACCGCCCCGGGTCGATCGGCATAAACAGTTTGGTACTGTTCGGCTGAAGCTTGGGAATTTTCGATGTAGGGCGGCAGGGGTACGTGGCCGTATTCGTCCAAAAACTTCGCCAGATTCTCATCTGTGGGGATGTCAAACTCCAACAGCCGTCCCCCTGTTGCCTCGTCCCTGTCTATAACTGTTGCAGTCAAGCGACGACGATGGGGGGGCATCGTGGCATCGGTTCGGCAACAGCAAGGATCTGTGATCGAGTCCTCACAGGCAGGGGCGATGGGATCAAACTCAATTTTTGCTCCCAACTTTAAGCGTTTCCCCGGTTTAACCAAAGCCAGCCAACAGTTGTGCTGCCGTTCTTCCATCAACAATATCTCCACAGCCGGGCCGTTGGGTTTGTGCCCGTAGAGCCTCGCTGGCAGCACGCGGGTGTTGTTGAGCACCAGCAAGTCGCCCGGTTGCAGCAAATCGGGTAAATCCCTAAAAATCCGGTGTTGGTGGCTGCTGGGAGAATCTACAGCCAGCAAGCGAGAACTGTCCCTCGGCACTACGGGATTTTGGGCAATGCGCGAGGGCGGAAGTTCGTAGTCGTAGCCGTCCAAAGACCAGTCCATCTCTGTCATCGAGTGAATTCCTGTGCGATCGATCTGTCAACTGGGTAACAAATTGGGTAAAAACCCCCATCCAAAGTCGGGTGCTTTTCCCCTTGTGGCAGCGGGTATAGCCCGCCATGATAGAGGTGTAGCATCAGCTTTGCTCGAAGGATCGTTATGGAATACCTCTACTACATCGCCAATACTAGCCTTACTCTGAGAGTCGTGGATTACCTACGCACGGCTCATCATCTTCCCTTGCAATTTATCACTGTTATTCACCAAATTGACGGCTGGGTGGTAAAGGTGAAAATGAGCCAATATTTAACTCCAGAAATGCACGGGGATTTTCGGGCTTTTATGAACGAACTCGGGATTCCTTACGATCCTGAAATTCGCTTGCAAATGGCGCTTTGGAGTTTGGAAACCGGACAGTCGCCACTGAGCGTGATGCGCCGCTACCAGGTGGCCGTGGTTTGTCACGGCAGCCCTGACCGTAAGGAAATTGAAGCCTTTCGCCAGCAGTTTGTCAAGGGTCTGGGATATTGCCCGGAAACTCTCGCCTAGATTGCTACGCATATAAATTAACTCTTATAGCCTTTCTCAGTAACATGAGGTGCTCTGGCGGGCATAGGGCATAGGGCATAGGGCATAGGGCATAGGGCATAGGGCATAGGGCATAGGGCATAGGGCATAGGACAAAGCCCCCATACCTCACCACGCTTGAGAATCGCTATATGACAGAACAGGAGAGGGAGAGAAGGGGAAAGCGGGAGAAGATTTAACGCTTTTTTCAGCTCCGTTAAAGCTCAAGAGAGAAATGCGCGACAGCCTAGGCAAGTTAACAATTAAAAATTACCTAGTGGCCTTGCTTTGAGATTTTACCCTCTAAATTTTAATTATATACTTTTAAATGCTAAAAGCCGAGCGAATGTATTCTTGCAGGGTGAGTCGGTAGTTTCCGGCAACGGCGGATTGAGAGTTCGCTGCAGTTAATGGTGGTAATATTCGCTTAGTGTTTTGTTGTGAAGGTTCGCACCTGACTAAGGCGACATCAAAGCGACAAGAATTATTTGCTAAATCTGGGTGAGTGCTTAAAAATATTTCGGCTGTCTGCCACAGTTTGGCTTGTTTTGTTGTGCTAACAGCTAGCATTCCACCAGCATCCCAATTTCCCTGGCGGCGAGTTTTTACCTCTACAAATGCTAATGTTGGGGAGTGGTGATTGGGAAGAAATTGGTTTTTTGCGCTTTCTTCATCTCTTCCGAGTGCGATGATGTCAATCTCTCCCCAGCGACAGTGCCACTGGCGGTGCAGGATTTCCCAACCTTGCTGCTGCAACCACTCGGCGACTAAGTTTTCTCCCAATGTGCCGATATCCCTAGAGTTGGGGGATTGGGGGCAATTGGAGTCAGCGGTGGCTAACGGGCGATTCCCTACGGGATAGCTACGCTTGACGCTCTTTCTGGTAGAATTCAATTCTGAACTGTCACGACTGCCCATTAGCTTGAACTTGTATGATGATTTCTCGAATTCGCCAACATATTTATACTTTCTTGCTGAGTTTTGTTATTTTAGCAGTAATTGCCGCTGGGGCGATCGGCATTAATCCCGCACCTGCTTTGGCTTTGGATCACGACAAAGAAATCCTAGTCGGGGCTGATTTTAGTGGACAAGTTCTGACTGACGACAGTTTTAATAAAGCTAATCTTCGCAACAGCAATTTTACTAAGGCAGATTTGCGGGGTGTCAGCTTTTTTGCGGCCAATATGGAAGAGGCAAATTTTGAAGGCGCTAATTTCACGGGTGCTACTTTAGATTTAGCTCGCATGATGAAAGCAAATTTAACTAATGCTATCCTTGAGGGTGCTTTCGCTTACAATACCAGGCTGGAAGGAGCTATTATTGACGGTGCTGATTTTACAGAGACACTGCTGCGAGACGATATGATAGAAAAACTTTGTAAAGTGGCAAAAGGTACTAATCCGGTGACGGGTAGAGATACTCGCGAAACTCTTTTTTGCGATTATTAAAAGGCTAATTAAACAAAACTTACCCCGCGTGCGGGGTAAGTTCCATGTAAACTCTCTGGCAGTAGGGCGATCGGGATTGAGCCACGGCCCGATACATGACTGCAATATCAGCGGAACCCCCAGCAAATCGAAGATTTTCTGCTGTAAACGAGTCGGCGTCAGGTCGAAACTAACTGCAACACCCGCTAGTTTAGGCTGCATTCGAGTTTAAAATATTGAATTTTATTACTTTAGTCAACCTCTTGACGGTTAACTAACGGAATTTAGTTCCATTGCTAATGAATTAGGCTACTCAATGACTACAGAATTAAATAGTGGTTCTCAAAGATCGCCAAACACTCTCCATGCTTGGGGTATAGCAGTGTTGCTCCTTGTCACCCTAATCTGGGGTACAAGCTATCCGGTTATCAAGGGAGCTCTCAGCAGTCTTTCTCCTTCTGCAATATTTGCAACCCGCTACGTAATAGCAGCGTTGCCGTTTACCCCCTATTTGCGCTTCCTGAATTTTTCCCTGCTACGGGATGGAGTCTTCTTATCACTCATACTGTTTCCTGCATCAGTCCTCCAAACCCTTGCCCTTGAGACGACTTCTGCCGATCGTGCTGCATTCATTGCCAGTTTCAACGTCATCCTAGTTCCTCTGCTAGGGCAACTGCTAGGTAGGCAGGTGTTCCCAAAAACTTTCCTCGCCGCAGGACTTGCCATCTTTGGCATTGGAGTGATGTGTTGGGAGAGTGAACAGCTAGTGCTCGGCGATCTGTTGATGTTGGGCATGGCTTTTCTCTACTCGATCTACATTCTTAAGCTTGAGTCCACCACGTTGCGCCACCCCATTTTGCCACTCGCTGCGATCCAGCTTTGGGTGATAACAATATTTTCTTTAATTTGGGCCGCTCCCGATCTGCTTGCACAACAGGAGGCAATTGGCGCGAATCTTGGTATTCTTTTATATATTGGCTTATTTGATACTGCTGCTACGATTGTGCTTCAAGTATTAGCTCAACGATGGGTTAAGGCTGAGGACACGGCGCTCATGTATACTTTCGAGCCGATTTCCGCAGCGATTTTCTCGTTTCTACTACTGGGAGAGAAACTGGGAGTACGCGGTCTGATTGGCGCAGCTCTTGTAGTGGTGGCAATGGTTTTTGGTGAAAGCAAATCTCAGGGCACTGAGCAGAATGGCGAAATACAGGTTAACGAGTCGATTGTTGCAGCGCTGCCAGATTCGGATACTGAGCCCATTAACCCTCCAGCGTCGCTTCCGAGTAACCTCGTGGAAGTAGAATTAGATTTGTAATTGGTATTAAGAGTGAGGAAAATGGGTTTCGATATTTTCATCCAGCAAACAGAGAAAGGTAGAGGCGTTTTTGCCAGCCGAGACTTCTGTAAAGGTGAGACTGTGGTGGTTGGACGCCGAGTCGATATCTTGCCCGAAAGAACTACTCACACCTTTCAGATGGACTTTGACCTGCATATAGAATCAGATGAACCGGGATCAGTGATCAATCATTCTTGTAGCGCAAACACAGGGGTTCGGAATAATCAATTCGGAGCCTACGATTTCGTGGCATTGGTTGATATTCCTTCTGGAAGCGAGATTACCTGGGATTACTCTTCAACAGAGTACAGTTTCATTGACATTCCCAAATGTTGTTGTGGCTCCACCGAATGTCGATCCAAGCTCCTTGGATATAAATTTCTCCCTGACGAAATCAGGAAAAAGTATGGTGAGTTTATCGCCGATTACCTCAAGGTAACGGCACCTGAAACGGAACTTCCCCCGCGTACTCTTAAAGTTCCTAGTATTGCCCCCGTCAGTAAGGCGATCGGGCTTTAGCCCCCGCCGGATACATGACTAGAATGTCAGCGGAACCGCCAGCAAATCGAAGGCTTTCTGCTGTAAAGGAGTTGGCATCGTCAGGTCGAAACTAACTGAAACACCCGCTAGTTTAGGCTGCACTCGATTTTTAGCATCGTCGATAAATTAGTCACTAAGGTCCGAAAACTTTGAACGGGAAACTTCTCCAAAGTAAGCTTTGTTGAAGCTTTCCGTTTCGCCGGAGTAGCAAACTAAACCTGGACAACCACCGAACCAGACTCCCAAGGATCTAACTACTCGTCATCCTCGAACAACAACAATGCTAATGGCGATCGCATATCCCATCTAAGTTTGCTTCCATTTCCATCTTCTGGCTGTTTCGTTGGTAGCTGATTTTGGTTCGTAGTAGGGACTAAAGTCCTGAAATTCTAGAAATTTCCCCCCCAAGGCACGGATGTTAAATCGTAAAAATTAACTTGACGCAGCCGCTCTAATTCCTTGAGCCATTCTTGTTCGGCACAGAATAGTTGGTGATATTCTATAGCCTCTTCGCCACTGCTAGCGGCCTTGGCTTTTTCCCACATATTGAGTGCAATCCGGCGGCGCTTCATGCTGATAATTTGCTCGATACAGGCGAGGGCAGATCTAATTACTAGAGGGGCGCGATAAACGTTTCTTTCTGAGAACTCATTTAAGTGAAATAAATGGGAGATTTGATTGAGTTGATTCGGATATTCAATGAAGCTATCTTGCAATTTCAATATTAACTCTGAAGGCGCTACTTGTAAAGACATTTTGTGCAATATTTCTGCATTCACAATCTGGTGCCACAAAAATCTGTGGTGAGAAAGGCTAAACTGCACGTCTCTAGCTTCTATTGCCTCTCTGACATCTTGGCGGTATTCGGGACAGTGCAAATAAATCTGCAATAATTGCGCTTCTGCTTCTTCTAAAAGACTGCGGGCTACGGCAGATAAGCTTGATTTTGAGTTTTTGTTTTCGCCGCTTGCACGCTGCTTTTTATATTGTTTGGTCGGCTTCAGCTTGTTTCTAATTAACAGGGGCATTGTCAATGATTCGTCTTGACTCTGCCGCTTTGCCCAATCGCTGACTACTTGATTGAGCAAGTTTTCAGCGAGCATTTTTGTGAGTCTAAAATCTCCTTTGCTGAGAATTTCGGCGCTTTTTTGCAAATAATGTGCTAGCTGATTGTCGTCTGTGATATTGGTTAATAATTTTATAATTTTTTTTGTGACTTGCTGGGAAGTATCGGCTTGCTTCAAATCTTGATTGACGAGCATTTGTTGCAGTTGCCAGTCGAGCCACAACGGAGCATTTTCCAGCAAGTCTCGATATTGTTCTGGGGAGTATGTTTTGAGATATTCGTCCGCATCTTTGCCGTCGGGAATGTTGAGCACCCGCAGTTGCACTTCTCCTTGATAAGCGAGTTTTTCTATTTCCCCAATAGCGCGTTCTGCTGCTTGAGTTCCTGCTTTGTCGGCGTCAAAGTTGAGGATAATTTGTTTGGAGTCAGTGTACCGCAATAACTGCCGTACTTGGTTTAAACTTAAGGCTGTTCCCAGGGAAGCGACGGCGTTGGAGATGCCGGCTGCCTGAAGTGCGATCGCATCAAAGTACCCCTCTACAACCACTGCGCGATCGGCTTTGCTAATGGCTGTTTTCGCCGTATCTAAGGCGAATAAAGTTTTGCCTTTATCGAAGAGTTCTGTTTCGGGAGAATTGAGGTATTTCGGCTGTTCGTCGCCGAGAGCTCTGCCGCCGAAACCGATGACTCTGCCTTGGGTATCGCGAATGGGAATCATAATGCGATTGCGGAAGCGATCGTAATAACCGCTGCCGCCATTTTTTCGGGGTACAATTAATCCAGCTTGTTCTACTAATTGCGCCGGATAGTTTTTCTGTTCTACTAAATAACTGTAAAGTGCTTCCCAACCTTGGGGTGCATAACCTAATTGAAATTGTTGGATAGTTTCTTCGCTTAGCTGGCGCTCTGATTTGAGATATGCTAAGGGTTCTTCTCCTTGAGTTTGTCGCAAAGCGTGTTCGTAAAAGTTGGCTGTTAGTGCTGAGATTTCATAGAGTTGTTCCCGCAGAGAAATTTGCCGCTGCAATTCTTGTCGGTGTTCTGGTTCGACTGTTTTGACTGGGACTTGATAATTTTTAGCTAATTCTAATACTACTTCGCTGAAAGGGCGTTTCTCCAATTCCATGAGGAACTTAAAAGCATTGCCGCCGGCACCGCAGCCGAAACAATAATACATTTGTTTGCCGGGACTGACTGTAAAGCTGGGAGATTTTTCGTCGTGAAAGGGACACAAACCTACGAATTCTTTCCCGCGTTTCCGCAAGACGACGCGACCGGAAATAACGTCTACTATGTCGGCTCTTTGTTTGACTTCTTCGATTGTTTCTGGATGCAGCCGGGGAACTTGCATAGGGCTATTTTAGGCAACTTGAAATTATTGGAGAAGGAAAGCACTACACGGATGAGGACACGGATACACGGATGAATTATCTAGTCTGAGTGATTTCTCATGAGATTCAAAATCCCAGCCCCCTTAAAAAGGTGAAATAATCAGTGTCAAAGTCACCCTTTTTAAGGGGGATTTAGGGGGATCTCCGGGGATAGAAAACACGCCCTAGGGCATAACTTTATTGTAAGATATTTACACTAACTGTAAGGAGCATCGAAAATAATGCGAATTTTAATGATGGGCGGTACTCGGTTTATTGGGGTTTATCTTACTAAGATTTTAGCAGCACAAGGGCATGAAGTGGTGTTGTTTAACCGGGGCAACAAGCCTGTACCGGTTGCGGGCGTAAAACAGATTCAGGGCGATCGCACAAATGTTGAACAATTGCAAGAAAAGTTATCGACGGTCGAGTTTGACGCGGTTTTTGACAACAACGGCCGTGAACTCAGCGATACAAAGCCTTTAGCTGAAATATTTAAAGGGCGGGTGCAGCACTTTGTTTACATGAGCTCTGCGGGGGTTTATTTGAAATCGGATCAAATGCCTCATATTGAAGGGGACGCTACCGATCCTAAAAGCCGGCATTTGGGTAAATGCGAAACCGAAAATTACTTGGCCGAGTCCGGTTTGCCTTGGACTTCGATTCGCCCGACTTACATTTACGGCCCCCAAAATTATAACGATTTGGAGGCTTGGTTTTTCGATCGCATTGTGCGCGATCGACCGATTCCGATTCCCGGTAACGGAATGCACTTCACGCAGTTGGGGCACTGTCAGGATTTGGCTAAAGCAATGGCGGCGGTTTTGGGGAACCAAAGGGCGATCGGGCAAATTTACAACGTTTCGGGCGATCGATTTGTCACCTTTGACGGTTTAGCCCGCGCCTGCATTCAAGCGGCAGGCAAATCCCCTGATGCTATTAAGATTGTACACTACGATCCGAAACAATTTGACTTCGGCAAAAAGAAAGCTTTCCCAATGCGATTGCAGCACTTTTTTGCTTCAGTTAATAAAGCTGTCACCGATCTTAACTGGCAGCCGGAATTTGACTTAGTTTCTGGATTGAAAGATTCTTTTCAGCATGATTATGTAGTTTCGGGGCGGGACAAAGCTGAGATAGATTTTTCAGTCGATGACGAGATTTTGAAAGCCGTTTGAAGTTAAGTTATAGTGGGAGCATCTCAATAGCAAAAATCTAGCACCCACCCTAACCCTCCCCTTAGTAAGGGGAGGGAACAAGAAACATAGCAAACACACTGTCACAGTAAGGTTTGCAGCCGTGTTAAGTCCAAATCTCGAAGGAGAAAAATAACATGAGATTTATCAATCCCAAAATGGATTTTGCCTTCAAAAAAATATTTGGCTCCAGCCAAAGTACAGAGATTTTGATTAGTTTCTTAAATGCCATACTCTATGAAGAAGAATCGATCATTAAAAGCTTAGAAATCCTCGATCCTTATCTTGGCCCTCAAGTAGCCGGAGCTAAAAATAGTTACTTAGATGTCAAAGCGCTACTTAATGACGGCACATTTGTGATTATTGAAATGCAAGTTTTGAAGGTACAGGCATTTGGCAAGCGAGTTTTGTACAATGCAGCAAAAACCTATGCACTCCAATTAACAAGGGGAGAACTCTACAAGCAATTGCGACCTGTGATTGCTTTGACTATCACTGATTTTGAAATGTTTCGCGGCGAGCAAGATGTGATTTCGCATTTTGTCTTCAAAGAAAGAAATCGCTTGTCTGATTATCTACAAAATGACATTGAGTTAGTCTTTGTAGAGTTGCCAAAATTTAAGAAAGAATTGGATCGACTGGAAACTCTTACGGACAAGTGGATTTACTTTATCAAAACTACTGGCACTTTGGATGAAGTACCTCAAACAATGGTCACAGTCCCGGAAATTCAGAAAGCCTTTGAAATTGCCAATCAAGTTAGTTTGACACAGGAGGAATTTAACATATTACAACAGCAAGAGTTTTTTGCTCAAGATCAAGAGGGTTCAGTGGCTTTAGGTCGGGAAGAAGGCAGACAAGAAGGCAGACAAGAAGGCAGACAAGAAGGCAGACAAGAAGGACAAGTAGGGTTAATTATGCGTTTGCTGAGTCGCCGTTTAGGTCAAATAAACCCGGATATTGAAAGCCGCATTAGCCAATTGCCGATCGACAAATTAGAGAATCTTGCAGAAGCCATGTTAGATTTTTCTAATGCCGAAGATTTAACAGCTTGGTTGGAAGCTAATTCTCCAAAAGACTAGGAATATTAGGTAAATCTCATGCTTGGAATAACACTCGGCAATCGCTACAGTATTATCCGTCACTTGGGAGGCGGCGGATTTGCTCAAACTTATTTAGCGGAAGATAAGCAGCTACCAGGCAATCACCTCTGCGTCGTCAAGCAGCTTAAACCTCACGCAACCGATCCCGAAACTTTAAAGGTAGCAAGACGTTTATTCGATACGGAAGCACAAGTTTTGTACAAGTTGGGAAATCACGATCGCATTCCCCGACTTTTTGCTTACTTTGAAGAAAATCAAGAATTTTATCTTGTTCAAGAATTTATAGAAGGCCACGATTTAAGTCAAGAAATTACGCAAGCTTCTCCGGGAACTGCGGGAGTCATGCAGGAAGATGCAGTCATTTGTATATTGCAAGAACTTCTAGAAATTTTAGACTTTGTACACCAACAAAATGTGATTCACCGCGATGTCAATCCCCGCAATATCCTCCGCAGAGATAGAGACGGAAAATTAGTTTTAATTGACTTCGGCGCAGTCAAAGAAATTACTACTCAAATCACCACTCCTCAGCCCAAGAATAGCTTGAGTGTCAGCATCGGTACTCCCGGTTATATGCCCAGCGAACAAGCTCACGGCAACCCGAAACTCAGCAGCGATATCTATGCCGTCGGTGCGATCGCAATTCAGTTCCTCACTGGCATAAATCCTCACCAAATGCCAAGGAACCCCGATACAGAGGAAATTATTTGGCAGGACAAAACATCAGTCAGTCCTGAATTTGCGAAGATTTTAGATAAGATGGTAAAGTACGATTTTAGGCAACGTTATTCTAGTGCCAGCGAAACGCTGCAAGCTATTAAAGAATTGAAAAATTCTTTCAGCGGTACAGTTCCTGTATTGCCTCCGGTTGCTGCTGCGAAGGGGCCGGTAAAATCCCGAAAAAAACTGTATTTAAAAATATTGTCGATCGCCAGTTTAATTGGCATCAGTATTATAGCATCTATTTATGGTGTAAATACTTTTAATGCGGCCAATGCAACTGACCTGTACAACCGAGGTAATACTCTTTACAATTTAAGCCGATTTGAAGAAGCTCTGGCAGCTTACGAGCGAGCAATAACTCTCAGACCGGACTACGCGGAAGTTTGGCAGGAAAAAGCCAAAACTTTGTACGAATTGAAAAAATACCAAGAATCGCAGTCAGCTTATGATAAAGCCATAGAATTAAAGCCGGAATACTTGGAAGCTTGGACGGGACGCGGTTATGCTTTGGATAAGTTGCAACAGTCTCAAGAGGCGATCGCATCTTTTGATAACGCTTTGAAAATCCAGCCCGACTATGCTGCAGCGTGGGAAGGCAGAGGCGATGTTCTCTTAGATTCGCAGCGGTACGAAGAGGCCATCACTTCCTACGAAAAAGCCGTAAAATTTCAGCCCAATTTGTACCGTGCCTGGTACAATCGCGGACAAGCTCACCAAAAATTAAAACAGTACGATCGAGCCGTAGAATCCTATCAAAAAGCAGTTGAAATCAAATTCGATAATTATGAAGCTTGGTACAATTTAGGCAATGTCTTCCTAGAATTAAACAAAAACCAAGAAGCTTTTGAAGCCTACGAAAAAGCCGTGCGATTTCAGCCCAAGTTTTATCAAGGCTGGTACAGTAAAGGCATCGCTTTCCTGAAAATGCGGAGGCATGAAGAAGCGGTAGAAGCTTACGAAAAAGCTGTTAAATTAAAACCTGATTATTATCAAGCGTGGTATAATTTAGGTTGGTCATACCACGAATTACGCAAGTACGAACAAGCAATTGAGTGTTACAGCAGAGCCTTAGATTTAAACCCGAAAGAATATCAAGCGTGGTACAATAGAGGCAATGCTCAGTCCAATTTAAAGCGGTACGAAGATGCGCTAGTCTCTTACAATGAAGCTGTCTATGTCAAGCCTGACTACTCGGAAGCCTGGTACAGCCGCGGCAATGCGCTTGTGGCGGTAAAAAGATACGAAGATGCGATCGCCTCCTATGACAAAGCAATTCGCTACAAACCGGATTACGGAGCGGCAATGGAAGCAAAAAAGCGGGCAGAAAGTCAGCTAGGAAGCAGCCCGCTAGAATCCGAACAACAACAATAATTGTTATTAACCCGCGTGGGCGGACTTTGTTTGTGTAAGTTATTCCGCATCTAAGGAATGAGAATTAAATAACTTCCACAAGTTTGTGGGATGGGCGTCCCCCCCCGCCGTTTTTGACGGGCGGGACGCCCAAACCACAAAAACAATAAAAATTTTAAATTAATTAA